>JBJKRM010000474.1:0-10423 GCA_046704685.1 Rhizomicrobium sp. | reverse complement strand
ATGATGCGGTTCATCAACTGCAAGAGAAGTTGATGAACCGCATCATGCCGCCAATCGGGGTACCAATCAGGGTGATTCATCGCGCGGCAAACTCCCCCCAAACCCTCGCGTGCGCTTCACCGATCAGTTTTGCTGACGCAGCAGAGACACCGGCCGCCTTTGCGAGCTTGGGCCAACAGGATATCGCGGACCGGGTCTGCTCGATGATCTCCGTGACGCGCTTGGCATGCAGCCCGTGCCGTTTCGCCAGCGTCTTGACATGATCCAACGTCGGGTGCCGCCCTTCCCCTTCGATATCCATGTAATGCTCGCCGCCAGGGCCAAACGCATAAGTGAGGTCGAAGGCAGGCGCCAGGCGCCAAACGCCTTCTGAATCCATCAGGTAAGCTTGTTGCCGGGTATGATCATCACGATTGTGGGTGAGGATGTTGAAGATCATGCGCTGAAATGCGGCGGTCACGTCATCCACTCGACGCGTTATGGCGCGGGTCGCGCGCAGGAACGTGTCATAGCTTGATGGCGCATCGGAAGGTGCTTCCACAGCTCCCGCGAGCGACACCATATGCAGGCGCTTGCCGCCGTCCAGTCGGTCGAACCGGCGCGTCGCGAAGTAGCCCGGACCCTTCTTGGCGGCGATCAAACGATGCTCGCTTACGGCAAGTCCCGCAGTTTGTGCCATCGCCGCATAGGCTTCTTCAACGGGGCCAATGTCGGGCAGGTCGGTGGGGGCGCGGAACTTCACGATCCAGGCTTGATGTCCTGGTGAGATTTCTCCAGTGCCGACTGAAATCTTGCCCTTGCTGTCGAAGCCAACGTGGATCTTCGGTCGAGCGCCGCCCGAGCCTCCGCCGAGCTTGGCAAGCGCATCGGCCAACTCCGCTTCCTCGCCCTCCAGCAAGACCATCGCATCTGCGGCGAGAGCGTCGAGGTCCAGGTTGGCCACGTCGTCGGGAGGTGTTGTCGCCGGTGTGAAGGCCAGGGCGCCTCGTCCCTCGTTGCCCACCAACGCCAAAAGATCGAGCGGTCCCAAAGTCGCGATGTCAATGCCGAACTTCGTCAAGCGCTTGCGCAGGACCAGGAGGCCCCACCTCTCAGGCAGGCTGTCGGAGAGAAAGCCATGCAGCCCCATAAACTCGGGGTCCTGACTTTGTGCGGCGTGGAGGCCTGCCTCGGGCCGATATTGCAGCGGCGAAACGGCAAGGCCGCGTGCGATGGCATCCGGGGACCATTCAAGCTGTCCCACCGCCCTGTCCATCGCCACGCGCACCACAGGCAGGCGCACGGACGCGTCGAACATCAACGCAACCGAAAGAGGTGTGCCAGGTGCGAGCTTCACGGGCGTGTCCTTCGACGTGGCGCACGTTTCGGCAGCTTCTGGCCGGCCGCGGTGGTCTGCCGTTTAAGAAGCTCGTCCATGCTGGATGCGGCTGGCAAGGGAAAGAGATGGTCGAAGCCTCCCTCGCACCGCAAAGTCACGGCAGCATTGATGAGGTGCTCGACCGTGCTTGGCCCGTGCGCCTCCATTCGCTTCCAGGTGCTGAGGCTCATCCCCGCGCGGTTGGCGGCCTCCTCTTGCGACAAGCTCTGACCGATCCGGCGATCCCGTATGGCCTTCCCAAGATCTTGCTGCAGCTCTTTTGGAGTCTTCAACATAGGTCAATAATGAGCTATTAACTGGATAAAGTCAATATAATAGGTCAAAAATGACCTATTAACTGCCGTCACTGGCAACCGGCTGCAATGCCGAACGTGTACCGGGGAACACCCCTTGAGCCCTCCGCTTCGGCGCCGGTTTCGATGACAGCCCAGGGGCCTCCACGCACCGGTCGATCGAATACGCGACCTGAGCTTCTGGAGACATCCGAATGACGGAAGAGGACAGAAACACGCGAGCCCTTGCCGTAAGCCGCGAAGAATTGTGCGAACGCGTTTGGCAGACGCCGGCGAGTCAACTTGGCGAGAAATTCGCCATCACGGGAAATGGCTTTGCCGATATCTGTGATGGCATGGCCATGGGCCTTTTGCGTGCCGTGAAGCTGAACACATCGGCGGAAAGCTGAGAAAATTCGTGGTGGGCCCGGCAGGACTCGAACCTGCGACCAGACCGTTATGAGCGGTCAGCTCTAACCAACTGAGCTACAGGCCCCTTTGCGCGACGTGTGCAAAAGTGTGTGCGGTTTTGCGCGAAAACGCCGCGACAGTCAAAACCTCCCATAGCAGGAATTGCCGGGCAAACTCCACATTCCTCTCCGTCTGGATTAAGGTGTCGCATGATCGGGGCAAGGGAGGAATGCATGACCATGACACGCATTGCGTTTTCGGCGGCGCTGCTGCTCCTCGGCACGGCGGCGGCCGGTGCGGCGCCGGCCCATCAGGCCGTTCCGCGGACCCTCACCGTGACCGGTGAGGGAATCGTCAAGGCCGCCCCGGATGAAGCGAATTTCTCGACCGGCGTGGTCTCCCAGGCGGCCACCGCCAGCCAGGCGCTCTCCGCCAATGCGCGGGCGATGAATGCGGTGATCGCCACGCTGAAGCGGCACGGCGTTCCCGGCAAGGCGATTCAGACCTCCAATTTGTCGCTGTCGCCGCAATACCAGACCTGCAAGCCGGATGTGATGTGCCCGCAGCGCATCGTGGGCTATGAGGTCACCAACAACGTCCGCGTCACGGTCGGCATCGACAAGACCGGCCGCGTGCTCGATGCGCTGGTGGCCTCGGGCTCCAACCGGATCGGCGGCATCAGCTTCTCCATCCACAACGAAAAGCCGCTGCTCGACAAAGCCCGCGCCGACGCCGTGGAGGATGCAGTTGGCAAGGCACGGCTCTATGCCCAGGCCGCTGGCGTCGCGCTGGGGCCCATTCTGTCGATCCAGGAAAGCGGCGCCGAGCCGCCGCGGCCGATCTACCGGATGATGAGCAAGGCGATGTATGAATCGGCCCCGCCCATCGCCGGCGGCGAAGAGAGCGTCCGCGCCAGCGTCTCGATCACCTGGACCATCCAGTAGCCGGTCTTGCAGAAAGCAAAAAAGAAGCCGGAAGAGGGCACTCTTCCGGCTTCGTTGTCTTGATGATCGGCCGCGCTATTTTTCCAGCGCGTCGATCTCATCCATCAGATGGTTCATGCGGGCGATCAGCGCCTGGTAAGGCGCCGGCGTCGCCATGTCGAGACCGGCCTTCTTGTAGAGCACATAGGGGTAGTCGGAGCCGCCGGCTTTCAGCATGGCGATGAAGCGCTGGCGGGCGCCGGGATCGTGGTTCTCGATCGCCTTGGTCAGCGCTGCGGCGCCGGCCATCGATGTGGCATATTGATAGACATAGAAGCCGTAATAGAAGTGCGGGATGTAAGCCCACTCGATGCAGTATTTCGGGTCGATATGGGTGATGCCCTTGTCCGCGCCGTAATAGTGCTTGAGCAGGCCGCAATAGATGTCGGTCAGCTTGGCGCCCGACAGGGCGTGGCCCTTTTCGACCTCCTCATGAATGGCGAGCTGGAACTGGCCGAACATGGTCTGGCGGAAGAAGGTGGTGCGGATCAGCTCCAGCCCCTGGCCGAGATAGTAAAGCTTGGCCTCCTTGGTTTTGGCGTGCTTGACCATGTAGTCGTTGAGCAGCATCTCGTTGCCGATCGAGGCCGTCTCGGCGATGAAGGTCGAGTAGTTCGACTTCGCATAGGGCTGATTGGCGTCCGTCAGCATGGTGTGGACGGCGTGGCCCCATTCGTGGATCAGGGTCGACAGCGACAGGTAGTCGCCGGTGTGGTTGAGCAGGAGATAGGGGTGCACGTCATAGGCCGAGCCGTTCATATAGGCGCCGGAGGCCTTGCCGGGACGCGGCAGCACATCCATCCAGCGTGAGGCAAAGCCCTTCTTCAAGAGCTTGGTGTATTGCGGTCCGTAGATCGAGGTGACGGCCAGGGCGATCTTCTCGGATTGGGCCACCGAGAAGGTCGGCGGATGGGCCATGTGGATCATCGAGGGATACATGTCCTCGTAGCCGAGCTCGCCCTTGATGCCGAGCAGCTTCTTGCGCAGCTTCAGATAGCGATAGAAGGTCGGCAGACCGGCATTGGCCTGCGCCACCAGCTGGCGATAGACCGCTTCCGGCATGTTGTCGTTGAACAAGGCGTCGGCCAGCGCGTCCGGCGTTCCGTCCTTGTGGTCGAACTTGCGGACGGAGGCGTCGAACTCCTCGCCCAGCACCTGGGTGTTGAGTGTGGCGCCGAAGGTGCCTTGATACTTCTTCCAGGTGCCCCAGAAGGCGTCGAACACCTTCTTGCGGTCGGCCCGGTTGGGCAACTGGCGGTATTGGGTATAGGCGGACTGATCGAGATCCTTGATCACGGTGCCGTCGCTCAAGGTCACCGACGGGAAGGGCAGCTCGCCGTTCGCCAGCTGGCTGTAGATGCTGTCGGGCTGCGCCAGGACGTTGCTGGCCGCGGCCATGACGCTTTCGGCTTGCGGCGACAGGGTATGCGAGGCCCAGCGCAGCGTGTCTTCCAGGAAGAAGCCGAAGATGTTCTGCAGTTCCGGCGACTGCTTCTCGAACGCCTTCACCTTCTCGGCGCCGATCGCAAGGATCGCCGGATTCAACCACGCCGTCTTCTCGGCAAGGTCGGTGGCAAGGGCCTGGGCCAATTGCTTGCGCGCTTGGTTTTCC
Organism: Rhizomicrobium sp.; assembly: GCA_046704685.1. Lineage (GTDB taxonomy): Bacteria > Pseudomonadota > Alphaproteobacteria > Micropepsales > Micropepsaceae > Rhizomicrobium. The sequence continues at coordinate 5,767 of JBJKRM010000474.1, read as the reverse complement.
GAGATGCGGACGTCTTCATCGGCCTTGAGCGAGGCATAGGTGTAGAGCCGGTCCACTTCCTTATGGGCATGGCTGATCGCCTTCAAGGCGGCGAGCATGTCGGCGGCGCTGTTGCCGATCGTGTCCTTGTAGCCCTCCAGCTTGTCGATCTCGCCCTTCATCTTGCTCTGCTCCGCGGTCCAGGCCGCTGGCGACGGATAGAGATCGCTCAAATTCCAGGTATAGGCGGCTGGCACGGGCTTCGCGGCGGCGCTGGCCGGCACCATCGCGGTGGTGAGCGCCAGCGCGATGGCGAATGCAAAACGTTTCATGGATCGACCCCGCTAAGAAAACCCTGTGGTTCTACGCCATGCGGCGTCACAAGGCATTCACATTTTTGCCGGCGATTGCCTCGCCTATGGCCTTGACGCTAAATTTTCCCAGGCACGCCGCATGGCGGAACTTTTGCAAGCCGGACAAGACAGAAAATGAAATTGAATCTTATCATCGTCGCCGCCCTCTTGCCGTTTGTTGCGGGGACGGCCCTTGGCGCGACGGCACCGCGTCTGTCCCTTTCATCCTTGCGCAATCTGCCGGTGGTTGAGCGTGCGCCTTATGACGCCGGCGCCAACGCCGATGCGGCGGTCGATGCCGCGTTTGCGCGGGCGAAGAAAAGCGGCAAGCGGGTGTTGATCGATCTTGGCGGCAATTGGTGCGGCGACTGCATCGTTCTGGCCAACCTGATGCAACTGCCGAAATTGAAGCCGTTCCTGGAGGCCCATTTCGAGATCGTCAAGATCGATGTCGGCCGCTTCGACAAGAACCTGCAGATCCCGGCGCGCTTCGGCATCACCCAGCGGCTGGCTGGCGTGCCGGCAGTGATCATCGCCGATCCCGACGGCCATTTCGTCAATCCCGGTCACGTCACCGCGTTGGCCGACGCCCGCCATATGACGCCGCAAGCCATTGCCGACTGGCTGGCCCAGTGGGCGAAGTGAAAAGCGGCGCTACTCGCCGGCTTGCGCCGAGCGCTGCAGTTCGTTCTTTGCGGTCTCTGGCGTCTGCAGTGATTTTGCCGCTTCCATCAACCGGCAATGGTAAGGACCGGTTGCGACGGGGTAGGGCAGCACCGCCAGAACCTGTTGCAGCGGCCGGCCTTCGGCGGCGCTGAAATTGGTCCTGGCATGCTGGCAGAAGGCGCTGTCGTGCATGCTGCGCAGCGACGCGGCATTGGCCAGATCGGTCTTGTACAGATTGTAGTCGTCGTCACCGCGGCGCGGATTGGCCGTCGTGAAGAAGTGCAGCAGCACCTTGTCGGAGGCACGCAGCGCGCCCTGGTGCGACGTCACGAAATCGTTGTAGGCGGCGACCGACTTGCAGACCAGCGCCGCCACCATCAATTCCTGCTGCAGCGCCGCCGTCTCCAGCGCCATGGCGTCCGCCGGCCTGTCGCACACCGCTGCCGCGCCCGCCTGATCGACGACCAACGCCAGCGCGGCCGCCATCGCCACCACCGATTTCCGCATGACACATCTCCAGCCTGACCCGGCTGGAAGTGTAGCGATCGCCCGTTGAGAGGTAATGCAAACAACAAAGCGGCCCTAACCGATGCTGAGGGCCGCCGCTATAGTTTATTGAAACCTCTCTGTAACCATCGTCTGCGGCGGATTTTCGAGATACCTTTTCGCAAACTTTGTCTTCAATTGATCGCATCAAAGCCCGATGCCATGGCCCGCAACGATGGGCCATGACAATGGGCGGCGTTTCTACTTCTCCGGATCGCTCGCCGTGAACGGCGAGCAGCACGGCTTGATCACCGCGTGGAATTCCATGAACTCGGTGCGGGTGCCGTCCGGATCGTACATGTTGAACTGCCACTTGCCGTCGAGCCCGATCTTGGGGCCGTCGCTCTTCTGCGAGATGCGCTCGCCGCCGGCCAGCAGCGTCACGGTCTTCTCCATATTGGCGACGCCCAGCGCGAAATGGTTGAGCACACCGGCATTGGCTTGGCTCATGCCGGCCGGGATGCCCTTGGTCGCGGGTCCGTCGACGATCATGTATTCCATCCAGTCGGTGCCGTCCGGCACCTGCTGCGAGATCCAGGCCGGTGGCTTGCCCTTGGGCCCGCCATACCAATACGGCCGGAAGCCGAGGATCTTGCGGTAGAAAGCGTTTTCCACCGCTTCATTGTGCGCGATCATGCCGAAATGGATGATGTGGTCCGACAGCGGATTGTCCGGCACATCGGGAAGCTTCGTCGGCAGCTGCACGAACTGGATGCGGTTGCCTTCCGGATCGCTCACCGTGAACCACTGGCTGCCGTCGCTGCCCTTCGTCACATGGCGCGGCACCGCGATGTGATGGGCGGCAAGGTATACGCGCATCCCTTCCGCATTGGCGGTGTTGAAAGCGGCATGGTCCATGCGGTTGACCGAGGTGTACCCTTTCGGCAGCGGCAGCACTTCGACGAACTGGCGCGGGTTGAAGTAGTAACGCACGCCTGTCGGGTTCTCGGGATCGGCGGCTTTCAGGGCGCCGAGATTCTTGGTGTAGTAGGCCTCCGACTTGGCCATGTCCGCCGCATAGACGGCGATATGCGACACGCTGGTGATCGCGGGACGGGCGGGGGCCGCTTCGGCGCCGGTGAGAACGGCGGCGGCGGCAACAAGACAGGCTAGGCGCTTCATGGGTCTCTCCTGATCATCACCGCTGTGGCGGCAGTTCCTGGTAGCTGACGAAGGCGATCTCTTTGGAATCGGGCGACCAGCAAGGCGAATCCACCGTGCCCTGGCCGCCGGTGAGGCGCACCAGATTGCGTATCGTCCCGTCGCTGAGCGACATCAGCCGCAGCACCACATCCTTGTTCATGGGATGGCCGTCGGTCGCCTCGCCCTTGGGATAGCTGAGGATGAGAAGCCATTTGCCGTCGGGTGACGGGTGCGGATACCAGTTGTCGAAATCGTCATGCGTCACCTGTTCGGCACCGCTGCCGTCGGCATGCATGCGCCAGATCTGCATCGATCCCGAGCGGTTGGAGTTGAAATAGATCCACTGGCCGTCGGCCGAGAAGGCGCCGCCGTCGTTGAGCCCCGTGTCGGTCAGCCGTTTGGGCGCGCCGCCCGCCACCGGCACGGTGTAGATGTCGGTGTGGCCGCCCAGGATGCTGGTGAAGACGATGGTCTTGCCGTCCGGCGACCAGCCATGGAAGAACGAGATCGGCTGATGCGTCAGCCGCCGCGCCGCCCCGCCGTCCGCCGGCACGATCTGCACGTCCGGTCCGCTCTCGCCCGGCGCCTTGCAACTCACCGCGTACCATTTGCCGTCCGGCGAGAAGCCGTGTTCGCCCCAGCAGCCGGAAGCATCGTCGGTCGGGAACGGTACGCGCGGCCCGCCGGCCATGGGATCGCTGAGCGGAATGCGGAAGAACTGGCCGTCCTGATTGATCAGCAGGGATTTCATATCCGCCGCCCAGTTGGGGCTCTCGAAGATGCCCTCCCTGTGTTCGATGACGGTCGCTGTTGGCGCGCCGGGATCGATTTTGAAGGTCTGCAATGTCGACCAGGTCACCAGCTTCGCCGGCAGCGGCGCCGGCTCTGTCAGCGTCACATGCGAGAACACCGCCTTGTCGGTGGTGGCCGCATCATGGGCGGTGAGGCCCAGCCCGACATAGAAGGGCGCGGTGAAATGCAGCTTGATGACGGCGCCGGTGTTGTGCAGCTTCTCGCCATGCTGGCTGATGAACATGGTCAGTTCATCGCCGCGTTTTTCCAGGCGGATGGTCTTGGGCGAGGCGATGTTGAGTTCGATGTCCTTGGTGTCGGCGCCCTTCTTTGGACGGTATTGCAGCGCCGTGAGGCCGATGCCGTGCTGCGCCACATCGGCATAGACCGCATCCGAATCCAGGCTCTGGCGGATCATCAACAGCGCCTTGCGATGCGGATTGGGCGCGTGGGCATAAGCCCTCGGCGGCCATGTCACATCGGCGGTGAGCACGAAATCACCGCGCATCTTCTTCCACACGAAATGGAAGGCGTCCTGTTTGGCCCACAGATTGGCGCCGGCCGATGTCAGGGTGTAGCGGTTGGCTTTGGCATCGAAACGGGCCGTTCCCGGCGGCACCACGCTGCCGACATCCGATTGGGCTTGGAACACGCCCAGATCGGCCGCAGTGGCAGGCGCGGCGAGCAAAATCGCGATGAGCGCAAGAATCCGCAAAGCTCCCTCCCGTTTGTTATCGTTGTTTGCGCTACCATAGCGCCGTGCGGTCGGTCGCTGTCAACGATGTACTGGCCGGTCTGCAGACGGCCTACTGGCCCTTCAGATGCGTTCCCAGCCGCCAGGACTCCAGAAGGCCGGTGATGCGGCTGATGGTTTCGCCGTCATCGGACAAGGGAAGCAGGAGCAGTTCGATTTCCAGGTGTTCCTTTCCCGGATACATGGACGGCACCGGGCCGATCGCGAACGGCATGCCGATCATCACGCAATGATGCAGATGCCGGCGCAAGTCGCGAAAAAACGGCAGATGGGTCCGCGCCGACAACAGCGATCCGGACAGATGCTCGCCGTAGAACTGCACCACGCGATCGCCCGCCAGACGGAATCGGAAATCGCTGCCGCCGTCGACGACTTCGATGTTCCAGAACCAAGGCGCCAGTGTGCGTATGAGACCCAGCGTGATCTCATCGGGCATCGGGGCCAGGCGATCACCGGTGACGGTCTCCCAGATGTAGTACAGTGTCTTCGCGTTTCGTCCGACCAGCTCATCGGGATGCTTGTACGCCATTCTTCCTCCGTCCACAGGATCGCTCTCGGCGCCTTTCGGCGCGGCGCCGCGTTGTGCGGCGGAGGTTCAGCTTGTGAGAGCAGCGGCGCCGTATCGGACGATCGTGACCGCAATGGGGGCGCAATGCGTACAAAGCGGCGTCATTCTGGCGATGTTGGGATGAACAGACGTGTACGGAGGTGATTTAACGTATACGGAAGGTCCGCTATGCCCCGGAATCCTGCGGGATTTACCTATAAGGCGCGGTGTGACGCCGGCCGTCCTGCGTTTGCTTTTGCCCTTCTATGCGTCAGGCACAGGGCCGGGCCTAGGCAAAGACCCTACTTTGCGTGCGTAGTGTCGGCGCAACAGTGTGAATTGCCAGGCTATGCCGATCAGGCCGATCAGCAGCACGGCCCATAGCGGGGTTCCCAGCCAGCTCAACAAGGCGGCCGCCATCAGGCTGGTGGTGCCGCCGACGTCCCATCCGGCTTCGGCGGCGACATGAAACCGCAAGGTGCAGGGCGCCGATTTTGCCAAGGTGTAAACCACCGACATCATGGTCGGGATATAAAGGCAGCCGCCGATGGCGCTGATCGCATTGGCGGTCACTGCCAGGGCGGGGTGGAAGGTCGCCACGGCGCGGAAGACGAGGATGAACGTCATGACTGCGCAGGAGATCACCACGGCGCGGCGGCCGTTGCCGGCGTCGATGTGACGGCCGAGAAACATCCCGGCGGCGGCGCCCACCACGGCGGCGATGGCGAGCGCCCCGCCGAAGGCCATGAAGTTCTCGCCCAGCGACAGGAACAACGCCACCTGCCAGACGAAGAAATAGATGCCGCCGATGAAGCCGACGCCCACGAACAGCAGAACGCCGGGCAGCGCGGCGCCGAAAGGGTGCGGCACGGCGCGCGCGACCGGGACCTCCGGCGTGAACAGCAGCGGCAGGGCCGAGCCGGCCACCGCCGCGGCGCTGACGCCGAAGGCGACCTGCGGTCCGAAGCTGACCAGCAAGGCGCCGGT
>JBJKRM010000473.1:0-8107 GCA_046704685.1 Rhizomicrobium sp. | reverse complement strand
CTTGTGCAAGGACATTGAGGACTATGCTCGATCAGCTGGCAAATGCTGCCGCCATGCCCGAGTCGCCACATTTCGATGAAGCTGGCAATTACACAATGCGGATTTGACGGATATTTGGGAGCTGCATCGGTGATAGCCGCAAGGGTCTCGTCAGCGTGCCCCCTACTCCTTATTCGTCTCCCGCCACTTCCTGAACTCCACCAGCCCGCCGTTCTGCGTCCATTCCGGCGACAGCATCTGAACGATCAGCGGCGCCACGTCTTCCGGCGGCGGCAGGGTTTCGGGATCTTCGCCCGGCATCGCCTTCATGCGCATGCGGGTGCGCACCGGCCCGGGGTTGATGAGGTTCACCAGCACATTGGTCTGGCTGCATTCGGCGGCATAGGTCAACGCCAGCGTCTCCAGCGCCGCCTTGCTCAGGGCATAGCCGCCCCAATAGGCGCGCGGGTTGCGCGCCACGCCCGACGAGACGAACAGCACGCGGCCCGCCTTCGAGCGCTGCAGCAGGGGATCGAGCGAGCGGACCAGCCGCCAATTGGCGGTGAGGTTCACCGCCACCACTTCGTCGAACAGCTTGGGCTCGAGATGGCCGAGCGGCGTCAAGGCGCCCAGCACGCCGGCATTGCCGAAGAAGGCGTCGAGCCGGTTCCAGCGCTGGAAGATGGAGGCGCCGAGCCGGTCGAGCGCGTCGCCGTCGCGCAGATCGAGCGGCACCAGAGTGGCCGATCCGCCGGCGGCCTGGATCTCGTCGTCGATTTCCTCAAGCCCGCCCACCGTGCGCGCCAGCAGGATCACATGGCATCCCGCCTTGGCCAGCGCCACCGCCGCAGCACGGCCGATGCCGCGCGAAGCGCCGGTGATCAGGGCAATGCGTTCGCCGTCCGCCACCGTCAGGCCACTTCGGCCAGGAACGACAGCTGGCCTTCCTTGGCGGGCGTTTCGCCGACGCGGATGGGATATTCGCCGGAGAAGCAGGCGTCGCAGTATTTGGGCGCCTCCGGATCGCGGCGTGCCTCGCCGACGGCGCGGTACAGCCCATCCATCGAGATGAAGGCGAGGGAGTCGACGCCGATGAACTTGGCCATCTCGTCGATCGACATCTCATGCGCCAGCAGCGCATGCTCGTTGGGGGTGTCGACGCCGTAGAAACAGGAATGCTTGGTCGGCGGGCTGGCGACGCGGAAATGCACTTCCGAAGCGCCGGCGTCGCGCACCATCTGCACGATCTTCTTGGAGGTGGTGCCGCGCACGATGGAATCGTCGATCAGCACCACGCGCTTGCCGTTCAACGTGGCGCGGTTGGGATTGTGCTTCTTGCGCACGCCGAAATGGCGGATGCCGTCGGTCGGCTCGATGAAGGTGCGCCCGACATAGTGGTTGCGGATGATGCCGAGCTCGAAGGGAATGCCCGAGGCGTTGGAATAGCCCAGCGCCGCCGGCACGCCGGAATCCGGCACCGGAATGACGAGATCGGCCACCGCCGGCGATTCCTTGGCCAGCTCCATGCCGATGTGCTTGCGCGCCTCGTAGACGTTGCGCCCTTCCATCATGGAATCCGGCCGCGCGAAATAGATGTACTCGAAGATGCAGAAGCGCGGCGTCTGCTTGGTGAAGGGGTGATAGCTTTCCACCCCGTCCTTGGTGATCACCACCACCTCGCCCGGCTCCACATCGCGCACGAACTCGGCACCGCTGATGACGAGGGCGCACGTCTCGCTGGCCAGGATCGGCGCACCGTCCAGCGTGCCCAGCACCAGCGGCCGCACGCCCCAGGGATCGCGCACCCCGATTAGCTTCTTGGCGGTCAGCGCCACCAGCGAATAAGCGCCTTCCACCTGCTTCAGGGCGTCGATCAGCTTGTCGACCACCGCGCCGCACTGGCTGCGCGCCGTCAGATGGATGATCACCTCGGTGTCCGAGGTGGATTGGAAGATTGCCCCGTCCTGCACCAGCTTGGTGCGCAGTTGGCGCGCATTGGTGAGGTTGCCGTTGTGGGCGATGGCGATGCCGCCGCCGGTCAGGTCGGCGAACAAGGGCTGGATGTTGCGCACCTTCGAGCCGCCCGCCGTGGAATAGCGGTTATGGCCGATGGCGAACTCGCCCTTCAGGTTGGCGGCATAGGTCGAGTTCTTGCCGAAGATGTCGCCGACCAGGCCGGGGTGGCGCTCGGCGATGAACTGGCCCTGGTCGTAAGTGACGACACCTGCCGCTTCCTGGCCGCGGTGCTGCAGCGCGTGCAGCCCGAGGATGGTGAGGGCGCCCGCACCGGGGTGCCCGAAAATGCCGAATACGCCGCACTCCTCGTGCAGCGTATCCTCGTCTTCAAGAGAAAAAGGGCCGGTCAGCCCGGTCATGGCTTGCCGCTCTTGTCGCTGTCGGTGGTTTCGATGAGCCTGTCTAGCGCGTGACGGTCCCTGGCGCCATAGGTCTTCTTGCCATGTTTAACGGGCTTGGCTTTGGGGGCGGATCCGCCCGCTTTCTGCTCCAGGGCCCGCTCGTCCCGGTGGTAGGCGGGCGCCCTTTCCTCGCTGTTCCGCCAGTGCCGCCGCGGCGCGTGCTGGTCGGGAATCAGGGAGGAGACGATCTGGGCCGAGACCCGGATTTCGGGATAAAGCTTGGCGTGGGTGACCCAGTAGGGCTGGCTGTCGACCGGGACGGCGGCGGTGAACACAAGGTAGGCAATGCCAACAAGCGCCACCCCGCGCAGGATGCCGAAGCCGGTGCCCAAGACGGCGTCCAGGGTGCCGACATGGGATTTCTTGACATTGACGGCGATGCGCGACGAGGCGAAGGCCAGCGGCAGCAGCACCACCAGGAACACCAGCGCGTAGCCGACGATCTCGCCCAGCCATTCGGGCGAGACCATGCCGCTCATCCAGTAAGCGCACCACGGACCGAAATAGAGGGTGGCGTAAGCGGCGGCCAGCCAGCCGAACACCGACAGGGTTTCCGCGATCAGCCCCTTATATGTGGCGTAGATGGCGGACACGAGCACCACGCCCACCACCACGATATCCAGGACCTGAAACGCAATGTGCATGATTCGATTCTAACCGATGTCAACAGTCGTGGGAATCCGGCGATTTACCAAGGGAATCTTGTTCATCATCCGTCCACGCTGGTCATGCTGAGCTGTGCCGCTACCGGCCGCTGGCGCCCGTGAAGGCGATCAGATCGCCGACGTCCTTGATGGGTTTCTGGGCCAATCCGGCCACTTCCGAGCGGGTATCCTGCGGTACCTCCGCCGTCGTAAACCCCAGCTTCGCGGCCTCTTTGAGGCGCAATTCCGCTTGCGGCGCCGGGCGGATATCGCCGGTCAGGCTGATTTCCCCGAAAAATACCGTATCCCGCGGTAGGGCGATGCCCGACAGTGACGAGATCAGCGCCGCCGCCGAGGCCAGATCGGCTGCCGGTTCACCAACCTTCAAGCCCCCGGCGACATTCAAATAGACGTCGTTGGCGGAAAGCCCAACGCCACCGCGCGAATCCAGCACCGCCAGGATCATGGCGAGGCGCCCGGCGTCCCAGCCGACCACCGCCCGCCGCGGCGTGCCGTAGCCGGGCTGCGCCACCAGCGCCTGCACTTCCACCAGCAGCGGCCGGGTACCTTCCATGCCGGCGAACACCGCGGTGCCCGGCGCGGTGGAATTGCGATCGCCCAAAAACAACGCCGAAGGATTGGCCACTTCCGCCAGCCCCTTCCCCGTCATCTCGAACACGCCGATCTCGTCGGTCGGCCCGAAGCGGTTCTTCACCGCGCGCAAAATCCGGAACTGATGGCCGCGCTCGCCTTCGAAATACAGCACCGCATCGACCAGATGCTCGACGGCTTTCGGCCCGGCAATCTGCCCGTCCTTGGTGACATGCCCGACCAGGATCAGCGCCGCGCCCGAGGCCTTGGCATAGCGCACCAGATCGAACGAGGCGGTGCGCACCTGGGCGATGGTCCCGGGCGCTGCTTCCAGCGCGCCCGTCCACAAGGTCTGGATGGAATCGATGGCGACGATGCCGGCCGGCTTGCCCTTGTCGAGCGTGGCGAGAATGTCTTCCACGCAGGTGGCCGAACCGAGCTGCACCGGCGCCTCCGACAATCCCATGCGCGAGGCGCGCAGACGCACCTGCGCCATCGCCTCTTCGCCGGAGATGTAGATCGCCTCGCCGCCCTGCTTGGCATAAGCCGACAGCGCCTGCAGGATGATAGTGGACTTGCCGACCCCCGGATCGCCGCCGACCAGCAGCGCCGATCCCGGCACCAGCCCGCCGCCGCAGACCCGGTCGAACTCACCGACGCCGGTCACCCGCCGCGCCGGTTCGGCGTCCTCGGTCTTCAGATCCTCCAGCGCGAACGGCCGCCCCTTCTTGCGCGGCCCGGCATTGGTGCCGAGCGGCGCCGGCGGCGCCTCTTCGGTGATGGAATTCCATTCCCCGCAGCCATTGCACTGGCCCGACCATTTGGAATGGACGGCGCCGCAGGACTGGCAGACGAAGGACGCGGAGGATTTGGCCATGAATCGACCATAGCACGCCGCTGGAACAAAAGGGAAACGACATCTTGCCTTCTGTTACCTGCGGTTGTATGCGCGACAGCATGAGGTCCATCGGCATCCGCGATCTTCGAAAGCTGCTCGCCGAGCGCAACGCCGCCTTGCCCGGCCCCACGCCCGTCAAGTCCGGCGACCGCACCACGGCGAACCTCATCTCATTGAAGCCGGTGAATATGGAGCGCCTTGAGGCATGCTTGGCCAAGGCTGAGGAACTCGCCAAGGGCCGCGATCCCAAGGCGGACGATGAAGCGCTGCGCCAGTTCGGCGACGTCGATCCGGTGAACTACGACGAGGAGACGGTCCGCAAGCTGCTGGAGGAAGGACGCGAGATGTGGGCACGCCATCGTGGCATCGTAGGCGATACCTGATGTGATGCGCCGATTGGCGAGGGCGCCGTCGGGTTCAACAACGGCTCCGTGAAAGACGCCCATGTCCTGGCCCTCGCCTTGATGACCGATGCCGACATCTGGTCGAGCGACCGCGATTTCGCCGGCACCGGCGTGGCGTCGTGGTCGACGCCGAACCTGATGCGGGGGCTGGCGCAGGAGTGACGTCATCCACCAGTTCTAATTGAAATGCCGCAGGGCCACCTCAGGCCGCCTTGCGCCACAACCCGCCGGGGCGGCTTAGTTGTGAATGTTCCCTAGGCTGGATAAAATGAGGCCGTCGTCATCGCTTTCAGGGGGGTATCATGAAACGCATGGCATGGGGCGGCGTGGCCGTCTGTTTGTTGGTCGTCGGCGCAATGGCCGAAACACCGAACTACGTCGATTTCTTCCGGGCAAACAACGCAGCCTACGAGGCCTATCTGGACCTCAACAACCAGACGACGGACAAGGACGGATACCGCCTGGTCAACGTCAAGCTGACAGATTTCAGCGACACGTTCCGCACCTGGATCAAGCAGAACTTCCCCGGCGGCGAAACGGCGAGCTATGCCATCGATCCCTACAGCATCGATTGTGCCGGCAAGATGGTGGGCGAACACCAGCTGACGTTCTACGACGCCAACGATCTGCCGCTCGAGCATTACGACTTCGGCGGACACATGGCGCCGCCGATCGCCGGCACGATGAAGGCCTTCATGATGAACAAGGTCTGCGGATTCTGATCGCCGGCGTCAGGGGGTTGTCTGTTCTGCGGCGCCTGAGGCGAGCGGCAATTGCTCCGTCCGCGCCAAGGTGTGCCAGACATAGATGAACAGAGCCGGGAAGCACGGCAGCGCCATCAGGATCGCTACCCGCGCATCGGTCGCCGGGATCAGGTAATTCATCGCCAGCGGCGTCACCAGGCCGGCCGCTCCCGATGCCGTCACCAACAGGCCGGTGGCCAGGTTCGCTGCCGTCCGCTGGTCCCGGATCGTGGTGCCGATCACGGTGGGATAGCCGATCCCGATGCACAGATTGGTCGCCACCAGGCACGCCAGGCCGGCGCTGCCGCCGATCGCCCAAGCGCCGATGGTGAGCATCAAGCACAGGCCGATGGCCCACAGCAACAGCCGGTTGGGCTCGATACGCCCCATCAGCGCGGTGCCGCCGAAGCGTCCGACGCCGAAGATGATCAAGACGATGAAGCTCATATTGTCGGCCAGCCGGTAGGTGAAGCCGGGATATTGCTGCACCACATACATGTAGGTCGCGCCCTGCAGCGTCGACTGGATCGCGATGCAGCAGAAGATCGCCGCCATGCCGATGCGGACCGAGGGAGTGGCGAGCAGCCGGCGCAACTCGCCGCGCGCTTCGGCAAAGCCGCCCGCACGAATGCCGGACCTGGCGGGAAACTCGACGCGTTCGACCAGGAAGGCCAGGAACAGGACGGCCAGACCGACGATCATGTAAGGGCGCGCCGCCTTGCTGGCCAGCACGCTGAAGGCCAGATGCAAATCCGAAGGATAGTACCAGCGGCCGATGATGTAGCCGATCACCACGCCGACCGGGAAGAAGGCCTGCACCAAGTTGAGCCGCCGCACGGCCGTCTGCGGCCGTCCCATCTCGACCGCGAGCGGATTGAGGCTGGTCTCCAGCGTCGACCAGCCGGCGCCCACCACGACCACGGCCACCAGGAAGAAGGTGACGCCGTGCTGCGTGATCGCGGGATAGATCAGGAAGGGCCCGACCGAGACCAGTCCCAGCGCGAAGATCACGCCGATCTTGTAGCCGTATTTGCGGTGGAACAGAGCGGAGGGCAGCGCGAAGAGAATGTAGCCCAGCGAATACAGTGCCTGGATCCAGTGCGCGTGGGACAGGTCGACGCCGAAGAACTGCGCCAGCTTGGGGAACAAGAGGATGTTGTTCCAGAACCCGGCGCCGCTGATCGCAAACAAGCCGGCGACCGCCACGAGTGGCAACAACAAACGCTGCGATGGTCTGTGGTCTGATGCAGTCGGCATGATGGGCACGCTGGAAAAGGGTGTTGTCACGCCCTCACTGGCTTCGTCCCACCGGAGTATCGTTTCCTCCGATTAACCGGCGATGAAAGATGGCAGCGGACCGCGTGACGCAGGTGCGTCGTTGCAGGCGAGCGGATTTGTGGCTGCTCTCGCAGGGATTTGTGCGGTTGCTGCGTGGTTTTGCGCATCCATGATTGCCGGATACCGGCAACGATCGTCGGCCTTCCGGACAACTACCTAGTGGAGCGGATGGGACACGCCGGACCTTAATTCTTGTCGGCGACGAAATCGTCGTTGGTAAGGCTCACATGGACCGTGGTGTCGGGTTGGCTGTCGGCGATGTCGACTTCCTGGAACAGCCAGCCGCCCTTGGCGGTGGGACCGCCGACAAAGGGCACGAAGGACAACAGGCCGTCCTCCTGCCAGGTGACGCGGGTGATCAGAAGCCAGTTGAGCGCCGGAAGATTCTTGAACGTGAACTTGCCCGAGGCATCGCACATCACCTTCTTGTCGTAGCGGTGGGCGCGCCGGTCGTAATTGGGCGGATAGCCTTTGCCGCTCTCCAGAAGCTTCGACAGTTCCAGATTGTAATCGGTCAGCGGCATCAGCGAGATGGTCTCGCCGGCGCAGGTGATCACCTTGCCGCTGGGCTGGCGGAGAAAGGCCTCGCCGGTCACCGTGTAGGGGCCGGACTCCTTCCACAGCCGGAAATCGTTGTCGTGGAACGGCGTCAGGATCTGGTAGGCCGGTCCCGAGGCGCAGCCGCCAACGAACACCAGCGCAGCCAGCACGCCCCAAAACCGCAACGATGCGACAGTCATGCTCTGCCCTGTCGATGTAACGCGGGCCGGATACTGGTCCGACAGGGTAAGCAAAAGGTTAATCGCACGGCCGGCCCGGCACGCCCGCGCTGCGGTCTTGGCGCTTGCGGTCAAAGATGAGCGCACGGACGCCTATAGCGGGTCCATCGCCGCCGTGAATTGGCCTTGCGTATTCAACGCCCCTTTGGTGTAGCCCTGCCAGTTGGGATACGCGTCGGGCTCCCAGTAGAAGACGCCGAGTCCGTCGGCGCCCAGCGCCTTGGTGCGGGCCACCAGATCGGAAATCATCGCCTTGGCCGTCGCGGGTTGGTCCCAGGGAAATCCGGTTTCGACCACCATGACCGGCTTGTTGT
>JBJKRM010000472.1:0-2948 GCA_046704685.1 Rhizomicrobium sp. | reverse complement strand
GGCATAGCCGTTGTCGGCGGAGAGCAGTGGCGTGACGAACTGCTTGAGGCTCGTCGTTGTTGGCGGAGACGAGCCAAACAAGTCGCTGCGGGCAATGACGTTCAGCGTGGTGCCGCATAATGCGTAGGCGCCGCAAGCACCCGACGTTTGGGTGATGTCGTCGGTGCCGATGTACACGGCCTTGCTGTCGATTGCCAGCGTCGGATAGTCGGCGATGCCGGTACCGGCGCCGTCGGAAAATGCGTTGAATACGGTTGCGTGCCAGGTGCCCGTGGCGTCCGAGGTATCGGACACGGCGATCTGGACCTGCTCAAGTGAGGGGCCAAGCGAGGTGACGATCCAGCGCTTCGACTGCGTGTCGAACAGGACGCGGCTGTCACCACTGGCAAATCCATACGTGCCGTTGGACGCCGGGATGCCGGCCGCGGCCCAGAATGCACCGTCGCCGATGAGCATCGTCTGGGCGCCGGTTTTCTTGTCATAGACCGCGTAGGCGCCATTTGACGTTTCCATGAATTGCGTGTTGCCGATCGCGCCCATGGTATCTGGCGGGATGACACTGTAGCCGCCATGCAAGGCGCGGACATCCAGCTGAGAGATGCCTGCGAAGCTCAAGATGGGCTGAGCCCCTGGCGTGCTGGGCCCACTGATGGGGCCGCCGGGCCCCACAATGGTGGAACCACCGTCATATGCATAATATCCAGGGTCCATGTTGTAAGCGAGCGCGGCCGGGCCAACACAAGCAAGTGTCGACACCGCCATGAGCATGCGCCGCAGCGCGCGGACGCACCGAACCGAATTTTTTTCCACTGGCAAGTCCCCAAGGTTTGACCCAGGCGCCCATCCCACGGACGCCCACTGGCTTTTGAAATCAGTGGGCAGCAAACATCATGCCAATGGTAAATGCGCTGTCATCTATTGGACATACAATGAGTTACGTGTCTCCGGACAAAGCACGGCGGCGTGAGTGTAAATAGAGTTTACTCGCGCAAACGCGAACACGTGTGCCGCGACACGGGACTATCGGTGATGTGGCGCATTCGGATTGCGGGCTTGGCTCGCCCTGATGGCCCCTGCGGCGCCGGTTGCCATCATGATGGCTTTGTCCAGATCGTGACTGGCGATTCCCATTTCCGCCATGTCCACCGCGTCCTGCAGATGCTTCTTCCTTACTTTGTCGCTGGTATCGGCGATCGCGCCTTTGCCTGCGTTCGCGCAGGGATTGGACTGGCGCGCGTCGAACAGGCTGTCCTTCGGTCCCACGAGGCAATTGACGGCGCGATGCAGGTTGGCGTGGACCTCCGCGATCTTATCGGCTTGCGCGGCAGCATAGAGATGGTGCAGCGCCGTTGTCGTCTCGTGCGCCGCATCAGCCCACGCTGCGGTACACGACAACGCGCCGGCTAGAAACACGGAAACAAGCACACGCATCGATCGCTCCGCGGTCTGCACCCCAGACATTCAGCATAGCGACTTATGGCAGGAAGCAAATAGGAGCATTACGCAAGAGTGTTGACGCTGGGCGTCACTTCGCCAGTCCCACCGTCCGTTCCGGCATGCCGCCGGTGTCGAAGTACATCGTGTCGCCGACCTGTTCCACTTTCAGGACGGTCTGCATGCCGTTCGGCGCCTTGGCGGAAGCCTCGGTGCGCATGATGACCTTCGGCTCGGTGCCACCGACTAGGGCCTCTTCGATGACGCGTCCTTTGAGCGTGCCGGGGCCCGTCAGCTGGATACCCAGAATGTGCGCCAGCGTCGGAGCGACATCGACATTGCCGACCGGCACTTTGTCCGTATACATCTTTTTGAAGTCCGGGCCGGTCGCCGCCATGAAGTTGCGGGTGTCGGCGCGGCTGAGGCTGCCATGCATGCCCTGACCGGTCTGCAGGCCGGTATCGGCAATCTCCGCGGTGCACAGCTGCTCGCCCAGGGTGCAGCCCTTGGCGACGAAGGAGCGGAAACCGATGACGATAGCCGGGCGGGGCAGGCCGCCGGCGCCGATCAGGTTGACCGCGCTCATCGGCAGCGCGCCGGCGAAGGCCTTCTTGTCGGTCTTTAGGTAGGCGTCGTTGACGAACAGCGCGCCGACATAGGGCTGCTGCACCAGGTGACGATAGATGCGTTTCACCGTGGCGCGTGCGCCATCGGGCACATAGATGAAATCCGACCCGCCGTTGGCCGCCACGATGGCGATCGGGTGCTCGGCGGACGGTCCGATCAGGGCGCTGCCCTGCTCGGGACGCTCGCCATTATCGACATCGACCTCGAGATTGCTGTTGTCCGGGTCGAACACTTTCTGCTTGCCAAGCCATTTGGCGACGTCGAGGGCCACGAATCCCTTGGCCAGACGGGGCTGGCCCTGGGCGCCGTCCGGCGTGGGAATGGCGTGCGAGATGGTGGAGAAGCCGTGGTCGGCAATGACGAAGACATCGGTGTTGTCGTCGAGGCCCCACTGCTTGAGGGCGTCCAGGATGCCTTTCAGATTGGTGTCGGCATTATAGATGGCGCGGTGATCATCGGTGGCGTTGATGCCCGGCGTCAGGCTGCCGTCGCTGTCATGGGCGCCATGCTGGGTGGTGTCGGGATCGCGCGACCAGTACAGCATGACAAACGGCTTGCCGGCGTTTTTCAGGTCAGGGATCAGCACCTGGGTGGTGATCGCTTCATGATAGGCCTGCTGGGTAAGGTTGGGGGCGGTGGTGAAGGGCGGCGCGCCGGTGCCGGTGACGTGGAAGGCATCGGAAGCGATCAGGCCGCTCAGCATGGTGCTCATGGTCGGCGTGCCGTCCAGATTCTTCGGATGATTGGTCGATTCATCGATGAAAATTCCGAGGGGACCGTTGACGTCGTCGTCCTTGCTGTCCAGGGCGGCGAGGAACTGGATGGCGGATGGCCCTTTCTTGCCGATCACCACGGTGTTGTAGCCGGCGGCGCGGGCGGCCTGAACG
>JBJKRM010000471.1:0-2912 GCA_046704685.1 Rhizomicrobium sp. | reverse complement strand
CGAGATAATCCATCCAATGAATGTCGGCAGAAATGTAGAGGTCGGCACCCGGCGAGGCCGCGATCTGCCGGGCCAAGGCCGATGACGCGGCAAAGGAAACGGCCACGGTCGTTCCGGTCTTGTGCTCGTAATTGGTGGCGATCGTCTGCAGCACGCCGCCCAGCGACGCGGCGGCAAACACCGTGACATCGGCGGCGCTGGCGGAACCCAACACCGCAAGCACGGTCACGATCCAGATCAGAACCCTACGCATGCATCCTCCGCCTCACATCGGCGGCACGATAGCACGCGCCGCCTATTTCGTCCCGAACATGCGATCCCCGGCATCGCCGAGCCCAGGAACGATATAGCCATGGTCGTTGAGGTGGCTGTCGATGGCGGCGGTCCAGATGTGAACGTCAGGATGCGCCTCATTGAAGTGCTTGATGCCCTCCGGCGCCGCCAACAGGCACATCAGGCGCAGCTTGGTGACGCCACGGTCTTTCAGCATATCCACGGCAGCGACAGCCGAGTTGCCGGTTGCCAGCATGGGGTCCATGACGATCACCAACCGGTCAGCGATGTCCTCCGGCGCCTTGAAATAATACTCGACGCTGTTGAGCGTTTGGGGATCACGATAAAGGCCGACGAAAGCGACGCGCGCCGAGGGCACCAAATTCATCATCCCGTCGAGGAAGGCAATGCCGGCGCGCAGAATGGGCGCAAACACCAGTTTCTTTCCCTCAATCTTGGGAGCCTGCATCTTGGCGAGCGGCGTCTCGATCTCAACCAATTCGGTCGGCAGTTCACGCGTGATCTCGTAGCAGATCAACATGCCGATCTCGTTCAGCAGCTCGCGAAACTGCTTGGTGGTCGTCTCCTTGTTCCGCATGATCGTGAGCTTGTGCTGGATCAGCGGATGATCGACCAGTGTGACGCCCTGCATGGCTTGCCACTCCAATATTTCGTCTGAGTTAGGGGCAAGCGCGGGCCCCGCGCAAGGCGCCTGTTGGCACGGAGACAAAGAAGATGTGGACTCTCCGGGCGCCGATGCCCGGCATCTCCGCAGCAATCCCATCGCACCGGCCAGCCCCGAACCACTCGCAACCGAGCACCAAACGGCAGAATGGTACCGGTATTCATTTCGGATCGGCGAGACCTGAGCAAGGAGTTGGCGAATCCGTGCAAGTCAAACCGCGCAGACGCGAACACCACCTCAAGCGTTGGCACATCAGAATGCTGCAACCTTCCCTTGCGATCACACCTCGATCGGCGTTGGTTTGTGCCGTTTTGGCGCGGCTGCACGCGCCGGCATTCGGCCTTTCGTAACGCGTCCATGGTCTGCTTGCACGAGAACCGCCCATCGGGCACCGACAATGTCTTTGGCCGAGCCCTTTCCTGCACGCGCTTTGCTGGATGCCCAGGGAGAAATCCTGGAGCGGATAGCCTGCGGCGCGACCTTGCGAGAGACGTTGAACAGCGTCGCTCTCGTGATGGAAAAGCTTGCGCCGCCGGCCCTGTGTGCCGTCGTCCTGGTTCAGCCGGACGGCAAGCTCTTGAAGCCTATCGCGGCTCCCAGCCTTCCAGAGGAATACTGCGCAAGCATCGAAGGCGTAAAAATCGATCCGCGCTGCGGCTCTTGCGGCACCACGGCCTACGGGAAACAGCCGGACCTGGCCGACATCGCGACTGATCCCCTTTGGAAGGGTCCGCGCCAAGCCGCAAAATCTTTCGGACTGCGCGCCTGCTGGTCGCTGCCGGTCCGTCATGAAGACGGATCGGTGCTGGGGATCGTCGCCATCTATTACCGCGACCCTCGTGCGCCAACCGAATACGAACTCGGGCTGCTGCAACCTTGCGTCAAACTGGTCCGCCTTGCACTCGCGATCAACCGCAAAGAGCACGACCTGCGCACCAACGAGATCCGCTGGCAACTGGGCGCCGAAGCGAGCGGCCTTGGCACCTATGACCTCGATTTTGCGACCGGCCTCGACCGCTGGTCGCCACAGTTCTACCGCATCCTCGGGCTGAGCGAAGATACGCCGGCATCCACCACCGCGTTCGTCGAACGCCTGCATCCCGACGATGTCGCGGCATTTCTCGCCAAGGTGCCGCGCAATCCTGATATGTCCTTCAACGAAGCGTGGCGCCTTGAACTCAGGATCAGGCGGGCTCACGACGGCGCAGAGCGCACGGTTCTGGTCAGAGGGCGGGTGATGTTTTCGCCGGACGGCACTCCCCTTCGCGCCGTGGGAACCCTTGCCGACGTCACCGAACGGCGGCGCAGAGAGGACGCTCTGCAACGGGCGAAGACAGAGGCGGAAGCGGCCAGCCGCGCCAAAAGCAATTTTCTGGCGAGCATGAGCCACGAGCTGCGCACACCGCTCAATGCCATCATCGGCTTTTCGGACATGATCCTGAACAAGGTGTATGGCCCCATTTCGCCGGCGCATTATCAAGACTACATCAAGGATATTCACAACGGCGGAACCCACCTCCTGAATCTCATCAACGACGTTCTCGACATGGCCAAGATCGAGGCGCAGAGGTTGGAGCTTCACCGATCGACGCTGCCGCTCTGTCAGCTCGCCGACAGCGCGCTTCTCCTGGTCAAGCCACAAGCGCAAGCCAAACGCGTCGTGCTGGAGACAGACGTGCCACCGGACCTGTCCATCCTTGGCGATGAACGGGCGCTGCGGCAGGTCCTGGTCAACCTGCTGTCAAACAGCGTGAAGTTCACAAATTGCGGCGGAACGATCAGCCTGTTCGCCGAGCAGCTGCAGAACGGTGGACTGGCTCTGGGTGTGGCTGACACAGGAGCAGGAATGAGCGCGGAAGGCATTGCCACAGCGCTCGAACCATTCGGCCAAGTACAGATGGACGCGACCACCGACCACAGCGGCACGGGGCTCGGACTCCCCCTGGCCAAGGCC
>JBJKRM010000470.1:0-3581 GCA_046704685.1 Rhizomicrobium sp. | reverse complement strand
ATGCCGCCCATGTCCGACCGCAGATAGACCAGTCCGCGCTGGACCGGACTGAAGATAATTCCGGGAATGTAGCCGCCGCCCCCGACTTTCACATTCCTCCAGACATAGTTCGCAGCGACGTCCCCTGCCGCAGCCGAGGACAGCACCACCATAAGGCTGAACAGCGCGATGATGCAGCCAACAAGCGATTTGGACCCAGACATTGTGCTTCCCCTTTATGTATTCCTTATTGCGCAGCGCGATCTCTATAAGTCATATAAATTTCCCGGCGATGCAATGAGGCAGTGGAGCGACATGATGTGGCCAATTCGTTCATCCGTTGTGCTTGGCGCAGCGATCCTCGCGATGACGCTGGTGGCGCCGGCCTTCGCACATGCCTCTCCCGGATTGACGCTCTGGTACGACAAGCCCGCGGCGAATTGGGAGCGCAATGGCTTGCCAATCGGCAACGGTGCGATGGGGGCGGTGATCATGGGGGGTGTTGCCGTCGACGACGTGCAGTTTAACGAGAAGACACTTTGGACCGGAGGCCCCGGCGCAAAGGGGTTCAATGGAGGATTACCCAAGGATTCGTTGGCGCCGGTGGTCGCCCGCGTGCAAGCCATGCTGAACAAGTCGGGGCGCGCCACCCCCCAAGCCGTTGCAGCTTTGCTTGGTCAGCCCATGGTCGCATACGGCAACTACCAGACGTTCGGCGATCTGATGCTGCGTTTCCCTGCGATCGGTTCGGCGGTGAAAGACTATCGTCGGTCGCTGGATATTGCGCACGCCGTGGCGCGTGTGCAGTTCACCGCCGATGGTGTGACCTATACCCGTGAGTATTTTGCTTCCTATCCCGCTCACGTGATCGTGATCCGCCTGAGTGCCAGCCGTCCAGGCAAGATCTCTGTCGCCGCCGCGTTGACGGCGCCCGACAATCGCACCGCAACGCACGTTGCCAGGGCAGGTCGGATCACCGAAGCGGGTGCTCTCAACGACAACCAGCTGAAATATGAAGCGCAGCTACAGGTGATCAACCACGGTGGAGAGCGCACCGACTCTCGAGATGGGTCCGTCTCTGTGCGAGGCGCCGATGCGGTTGTGCTTGTTCTCAGTGCCGGCACGAACTATGCGCTTCATTATCCGGATTACCGTGGTGCCGATCCGCATGCCGCCGTTACCACGCGGGTTGATGCTGCAGAGGGCAAGGGATACGCACGGCTTCTTGCTGAGCACGAGAAAGACTACACGCGGCTGTTCGACCGGGTTGCGCTCGACATCGGGCAAAAGATGCCCGACGTTCCGACCGATGTTCTGCTTGCAGGATACGGTAAGGATCCCGCTGCTGATCGGGCCCTGGAGGCTCTATTCTTCCAGTACGGCCGCTATCTTCTGATCTCCTCGTCGCGCTCCGGTTCGTTGCCGGCCAATCTGCAAGGGGTGTGGAACAACTCGATCACACCGCCATGGAACGCCGACTACCATGTCAACATCAATCTTCAGATGAACTATTGGCCGGCCGATCCGACCAATCTGCCGGAGACCGAGGGGCCGTTCCTGGATTTTGTCGACAGTCTTGTGGCGCCGGGGCAGGTGAGTGCACGGCGCATCCTCGGCACCAAGGGATGGACTCTGTTTCTCAACACCGATCCCTGGGGCTACACCGGGCTGATCTCGTGGCCGACCGCGTTCTGGCAGCCCGAAGCCGGCGCTTGGCTCGCCTCGCAGTACTACGACCACTATCGCTTCACTCTGGATAAGGCTTTTCTGGCGAAGCGAGCCTATCCGCTGATGAAGGGGGCGGCCGAGGTTTGGCTCGGCGCGCTCGTCGTCGATCCGCGCGATGGCAAACTGGTCGTATCCCCCAGCTACTCGCCGGAACATGGGCCGTTCTCGGCAGGCGCATCGATGTCGCAGCAGATCGTTTATGGCCTGTTCAAGGATACGGCTGAAGCGGCGAAGATCGTGGGCGATAATGCGTTCAAGGCGAAAATCGATCAGGCGCTCGCCCGACTCGATCCGGGGTTGCACATCGGATCATGGGGACAGTTGCAGGAGTGGAAAGAGGACTGGGATGATCGGAAAGACGATCATCGCCACGTATCGCATCTCTATGCGCTCGACCCGGGCCATCAGATCTCCCCGTTGGGGACACCGCAATATGCGCGGGCGGCGCGCGTTTCGCTGCTGGCGCGTGGTGATGGCGGCACCGGTTGGAGCAAGGCGTGGAAAATCAGCTTCTGGGCGCGGCTTTACGACGGCGATCACGCCTATCGCATGCTGGCCGAGCAATTGAAGCAGAGCACCTTGCCAAACCTCTGGGATACCTGCCCGCCATTTCAGATCGACGGCAATTTCGGCGCCACGGCAGGCATTGCTGAGATGCTGGTGCAGAGCCAGAGCGGATACATCGACATCCTGCCGGCATTGCCGCGGGCCTGGCGCGACGGAGAGGTGCGTGGCCTGCGCGCACGCGGCGACGTGACGGTCGGCATACAATGGCGAAACGGGAGGGCCAGCAGGATCAGCATCATGGCCGGCCACTCTGGGCGTATCACGTTGCGGAGCACTGCCTTAGCGTCACGCTTTTCGCTCGTTGACGTAGCGACGAAGAAGCCGGTTCCGACACAAGGAAGTGGCGACCGGCGTACGTTCTCGGTCATGGCGGGCGCGCAGTACCTGGTAACCGCTTTCTAAGGAGCTGTCTGAAGAAGCTGCCTCTAGGCGCGTCGGAGCTTCACGCTGTCTATGGTTTATCGCCAGTTATCTGTATAAGTCAATTTACATGTTTTAAACTTGCATTAAGATGCTTGAATTATCATGCATGCTCGCCGTGGCAGCATCGAACAAGGAGCGCCATTGTGGGTAGAATCAGTCACAAAGTGCGATACTTTTGGCGCACCTGTCCAAAATAAGCCGCATTCGATTGGGCGTCTTCTTGTCGGTAAGCGCTGTCCGTGGTAACGATACCCCACTGGTTCGCTTCTCTCTGAAAAACGGAAAAAACCGTGCAGCGGGAAGCTCTTTTGAGGAAGTGTCCGTTCACTTTGGGGGCCGGGGAGTTCGAGATCGCCATCTGAAACAAGTGATCGCAGCCTGCTGGCCTAGGCAGTCTTGCGCATTGTTTCGGATCCCTATCCCCCACAGGGTTTGGAGTCGAAACGCGTCTGCAGGAATTATCGGATCAATCCGATAAGTCGGTACAGCGATACCGGTGCAGAGAACAACTGGGAGGGCCTTCGTGAAAAACTTCGTATCGTTCAAGAACGTGCTGCTAGGCGGAGCTTCCGTCGTGGCAGTCGGCATGCTGATGGGGCCGGCGCTAGCGCAAGATCAGATGATGGAAACCGTCGTGGTGACCGGCATCCGCGCCAGCCTGCAATCGGCACAATCGATCAAAGAAAATGCGTCACAGGTTGTGGACGCCATCAGTGCCGTCGACATCGGCGCACTGCCGGACCGCAACGTCGCCGAGGCGCTGCAACGCGTTCCCGGCGTGACGCTGCAACGCGGTGATACACCGAACGACCTTTCGCGCATGGGTTCGACCGGTCAGGCCGTGTTCATTCGCGGCTTGTCGTGGGTCTAATCGCTGGTCAACG
>JBJKRM010000469.1:0-9215 GCA_046704685.1 Rhizomicrobium sp. | reverse complement strand
CTGGTGATCCAGGGCGTCGGCGCCTCTTCCATCCTGATCAACAAGATGCAGCCGGGCGAAGCCTTCGAAGGCATCGCCGGGCCGCTCGGCCTGCCCTCCCACCTGCACAAATACGACGTCAAGAAAGAGTCCGTCGTGTTCTGCGCCGGTGGCGTCGGCCTGCCGCCGGTGTTCCCGATCGCCCGCGAGCATCTGCGGCTCGGCAACCACGTCACGCTCATCGCCGGCTATCGCACCGAGACCGCCTTGTTCTGGATTGGTGAAGGCGAACGGGTCGACGCGCTGAAGGCCGAGTTCGGCGATCTCTTGGACGTGGTCTACTGCACCAACGACGGCACCTTCGGTGAGAAGGGCTTCGTCACCGCCCCGCTGCAGCGCTGGCTGGACGACAAGAAGTCCTATAAGAGCCGCAAGATCGCCGAAGTGATCGCCATCGGCCCGCCGCTGATGATGCGCGCGGTGACCGATCTCACCCGCAAGTACGAAGTGCCGACCGTGGTCAGCCTCAACTCGATCATGGTCGACGCCACCGGCATGTGCGGTGCCTGCATGGTCCCCGTCATCATCGACGGCAAGATGGTACGCAAACATGCCTGCATCGACGGTCCGGAACTCGACGCCCATATCATCGATTGGGACAAGTTCCTTCCCCGCTTCGATCAGTTCAAAGTCCAGGAAACAAGCAGCCGCGAAAAACACGGCCTCTGATCCAACAATAAGATGATGACGCCGGTCCGTCGCCAGACGGGCCGGCGTTTTTCTTTGCACGCTGCACATGCAGCGAGCAGCAGATGCGGAGCGTTCACAACGATGCTGCCGCGCACAAAAGTTTCACTTCGAAAGCGCACCGACTTGTCTTAAAAGCGCGACATGGAGGTGCACATGAAATCGAACAAGCCAATCTCCGACGCCGTGAAGCGGGAAATCGAAGTGCGCGCCTACCTCATCTGGGAAAGTGAAGGCCGGCCGCATGGCCGGGAAGTGGAACACTGGCAGCGCGCCGAAGCGGAAATCCTCGGCGCCAAAAAGCCGGCAGCCAAAAAGAAAAAGACGACCAAAGCCAAGGCAAACGGCAAGGTCGCCGTGAGCAAGACCGTGGTGACGGCCAAAACGAAGAAAACCGCCAAGCCGAAAGCGGCAAAGCCGCATAGCGGCTGAAACGGAACAGACGCCCGCGTCCCTCGACCGCAAATTTAATCTTCAGAGGCCGCGCGTAGTGAAACTCATTCGCCGCACCACCTCGCTAGGGGCGTTGATTGCATTCGTCTTTGTTGTGATTGTCGCAGCCCCTTGAACGGCGCGGTCGAACACCCATTTTTCTTATATCCCCACTGGTGTGGGCAGAGGTCAGGGGCCCGGCAAAACCAAGGCAAAATTCCAAGCGTTTCGCGGTCTTTTTGAATCGATGAAAACCGGTCACCGCGGCCGGGCCGACCGAAATCATTGGCAAATTTCGAACCGGTTTTGCGGGAGGAGTCTTTTTGTCAAGGGGGACGCTTTATGGCGCCTTGCTGCCATCGAGGATCTGCAGCCGGGCGGCGCGCAGGCGCTGGATCAGGATCGGCATGAAGCGTTTCATCATCTCGTAGCCGAGATCGTGATTGTCCTCGCATTTGCCGCGCAGGCAGGTGGCATCGAGGGCGATGGCACGCGTCAGTTCCAGGGCCTTGGCGTTGAGACCGCGGCGATAGGGCGGAACCAGCCAGGAGGCGCCGACGATCTCGCTCTCGCCCACGGTCTGGATGGCGATCGGCTTGTGGTCCGTCTTGACCTCCAGGGCGACACGGCCGGAACGCAGGAGATAGAGCTGGTCGGCGACATCGCCTTCGTGGAACAGGTAATCGCCGGGCTCGAAGCGGACGTTCTTGGCGCAGCCGGTGATGATGTCCGTGTATTCCTGCTTCATGCCGGAGAAGAAGGAATGTTCACGCACGATCCGTTCAAGGCCTTCCATGGCGCCCTCCTAAGGCGAAAGATGCAGTGTAAAAACAAAGCCATGGCCTCGCAACGCAAAGGCCTGCTTCATAATGGTCAGGGCGAACGGCCCGCGGCGATGGCGCGCATCGCATCCTGGAATACCGGATCGGCGGTCAGCTCTTCGAGCGGGCGGATGAGGCGCCGGCGCCAGTTGGGATATTCGGTGATGCTGCCGGGCAAATTGGCTTGGTGCAGCTGACCGGTGAGGTCGTCCATCTGGATCATCAACAGCGCGCTCGACGAGCGCGCCAGATAGGCGTGCGCGGCCTGGGTCAATTGCGGGCTCCAAGCCAAGTGATCGGTGTTCTCGGGCGAGCAGCCTTCGGGCAACAGCCCTTCGGCGGCGAGGACCTGAACCATCTGCCGCTTTTCGTTGGCACGCAGGGAGCGGGCGTTGCGCTCGTCCTCGGGGTCCTTGAACAGTCCAAGACGTGCCTTGGCGGTGATGTCGTCCCCCTCCCAGAAGCCGTGGAAGGTGGCGAGATCATGGGTGGAGACCGAAACCGCCGCCGGGCCCGGGTAGTCGCGCGGCGCCTTGAATGCCTCGTGCTGGCGCTCGAAATAGAACACGCGGCTGGAAAACATGCTGGCATCCGCCAGCTTTTCGCGGAAGCCATCGGGAACCGTTCCCAGATCCTCGCCGATGATCAGGCAGCGGTGGCGCTGGCTCTCAAGCGCGGTCACCGCCAGGAGTTCGTTCAACGGATAACGCACATAAGCCCCGCCGGCCGGCGTCGCGCCCGGTGGGATCAGGAACAGTCTGGTGAGGCCCATCACATGATCGATCCGCAAGGCACCGGCGTGGCGCATATTGGCGCGCAAGAGAGAGCGGAAATATCCGAACGCCGTTTGCTTGAGGCGCAAGGGATTGAGCGGCACGACGCCCCAATCCTGGCCCTTCTCGTTGAAAGGATCGGGCGGTGCGCCGACCCTGACGCCGCCGGCAAACTGCTTCTGATGCCCCCAATGGTCGGCGCTGGAGGAATCGACGCTGACCGCCAGGTCGTTGTACAGGCCTACCGCCATGCCGCGGTTCCTGGCCTGTTCGGCGGCCGCCGCGAACTGCTCCTCGCACTGCCATTGCAGATACTGGAAGAAAGAGATGCGATCGGCATGGCGCCGGCGAAATTGGGCTGTGCCCGCCGAATCCTTGTCCTGGTTCGGCTTTGGCCAGCGGGGCCAGTCATGGGTCTGGTAGTGCTCGCTCAAGGCCTGGAAAGTGGCAAGGCCCTCCAGGTCGCGGCCATGCTCCTCGACAAAACGCCGGAAGGCGGCGCCGCGCACGCCGTCACGCTGATGGGCGTTGAAATGGGCGTGCAGCAGTTCCAGGACCGGCAGCTTCAGTCCCGCCACGGTCCTGTAGTTGACCAGTTCCGCGCTGCGGCCGGCTTCGATGGCCCGGGCAAAGGTGGAACTTTGTGCCAGAGTGCGCGCCGCCTCGCTCTCGGCAAAGTCGGGAATGGCGGTGACATCGAGATAGAGCGGATTGCGGAACAACCGGCTGCAAGGCGAATAGGGACTGGCGTCTTCCGGCTGGTCGAGGAACAGGGTGTGCAACGGGTTGAGGCCGATGGCGTCGCCTTCCGCGGCAGCGACGCGGTCGATCAGCATCTTCAGATCGCCGAAATCGCCGATGCCCCAATCGCGGCGCGATTTCAGCGCATAGAGCTGCAGCATCATGCCCCAGCCCCGGTGAAGCCGCGGCGGCAGATAGCAGCGCCTGGGGGCGACGATGAGTTCCATCGCGGCGCTGTTGTGATCATGGAGATCGAAACGATGATAACCGAGCGGCAGCGGATCGAGCTTCAGCCGGCGCAGGGCGATGCGCTTGTCGCCGGTGGTGTCTTCCACGGCCAGGGACTCGATCCGGCATTCGCCGCGGCGCTCGCCGCCATTCTCCAGGCGGACCTGCCAGCGCACCATGCGTCCGTCATCACCGGTGGGCAGCCGCAGCGGGATCGCCACCGGTTCGCCGTCGCGCAGCACCAGGACCGGCGGAAGGACCGTCCGCCACGGCACCTCCCGGAACGCGATCAGGCTGGCCTGTGCGTCGCTATCGGTTGCGGCCGGAACACCGAAGGCGGCGAGCAGACCCCGCATGCCGTCGGGCGTGGTGTCGTGCCGGGTGCCATGCATGTCCCAGTAATGGCTTTCGATGCCCGCCGCATCCGCCAACTGGTACAGGATTCCATCCGCATCCATGGCCGCCTCAGACGTCGCCTTCGAACAGCGCCAAGGCGCGTGGCTGCAAATGAAATGTGGTCTGTGCCTCGAAGCGGCCAGAGGCTTCGCCGTCGGCCGCCGTCGTGTCGACGAGCCAGTGCCAGCGCCGGTCGAAGGGAACGGCAGGCAGCATGAAATTGATGGGCTCTTCACCGGCATTCATCAGGAGGAGGAAAGAGTGGGGATCCAGCCGTTTGCCGTGAGCCGGCAGATCCATCTCGGCGGCGGCGGCAACGCGCGCACCGAGACAACGGTTGTGCCAGCGGTTCCAGTCCCCGTCGTTCATCTCGCGGCCATCCGGCGTCAGCCAGACGATGTCCTTCACGGTGCTGCCGTCGGCAGGATCGCCGAGAAAGAATGAAGAACGCCTGAACACGGGATGCTCGGCCCGAAGCCGGATCAACCGCCGCACGAAGGCGAGCAGGTCGCGATTGCCCTCCAGCTTCGACCAGTCGATCCAACTCAACGTGTTGTCCTGGCAATAGGCGTTGTTGTTCCCTTGCTGCGTGCGGCCGATCTCGTCTCCGGCGAGCAGCATCGGTATGCCTTGCGACAACAAGAGCGTGGCCAAAAGGTTCCGCTTCTGGCGCTCGCGGATGTCGAGAATTCCGATATTGCTGGTCGGCCCCTCGGCGCCGCAGTTCCAGCTGAAGTTCTCGTCGGAACCGTCGCGGTTGTTCTCGTGGTTGGCCTCGTTGTGCTTGAAATTGTAGCTGACGAGGTCCTCGAGGGTGAAACCGTCATGGGCCGTGATGAAATTCACGCCCGCCGTCGGCCGCCGGGCATGGAAGGCGTCGCTCGATCCGGACAGCCTGAGCGCCAGATCGCCCACCCGCGCGTCGCCGCGCCAGAAGCGGCGCACGTCGTTGCGGAAGCGGTCGTTCCACTCGCTCCAGCGCGACGGGAAGCCGCCCAGTTGGTAGCCGCCCGGCCCCAGATCCCAGGGTTCGGCGATCATCTTGGTCTTGACCAGGACGGGGTCCTGCAGAACACAGGCAAACAGCGCCGCCGCCGGATTGAATTCGCCATTCACGCGCGCCAGACTCACCGCGAGGTCGAAGCGGAAGCCGTCGACATGCATCTGGTCGACCCAATAGCGCAGGGAATCCATCACCATCTGCGTGACCCGGGGATGGGCGACGTTCAACGTGTTGCCGCAGCCAGTCATGTCGCGATAGAGGCGCTTGTCGTCGGCCAGACAATAGTAGGAGGCGTTGTCGATGCCGCGGAATGACAGCGTAGGGCCCAGTTCGCTGCCTTCGCCGGTGTGGTTGAACACCACATCCAGGATCACCTCGATGCCGGCGTCATGGAAGGCGCGCACCATGGCGCGGAACTCGTTGATGTCCCGGCCGGAGAGATAGCGCGGCTCGACCGCGAAAAAGCTGATCGGATTGTAGCCCCAGTATTCGTGGACCCCGTTCTTGGCCTGTTGCTGGGTGGTGGTGAAGGGATGGATGGGCAGCAGCTCGATCGCCGTGACGCCGAGATCGCTGATGTACTTGACCACCTCGGGCCGCGACAGCCCGGCGCAAGTGCCGCGCAAGGGCTTCTCGACCTTGGGGTGACACATGGTGAAGCCGCGCAGATGCAGCTCGTAGATCACGCTGTGCGAACGCGGTGTGTGCAGCACCGGGTCGCCGCTCCAATCGTAGTCGGGGTTCACCACGACGCATTTGGGAACCGCAAAGGCGGAATCATGGGTATCCAACGACAGATCGGCGCGCGCGTCGCCGGGATCATAGCCGCAATGCACCGGATCGAATTCAAGCGGCCGCGTCAAAGCCCTGGCATAGGGATCGATGAGAAGCTTGTTGGCATTGAAGCGGTGGCCGCCCGGCGGGTCATAGGGGCCGTGCACGCGATAGCCGTACAACAGCCCCGGCTTGGCCACCGGCAGATAGCCGTACCAGATGTCCTCGGACTTCTCGGGCAGATCGACGCGGCCGCGTTCGCGCTCCTTGTCGTCGAACAAGCAGAGCTCGACGCGCTCCGCATGGGCCGAGAACAGGGCAAAATTCACGCCGGCGCCATCGAAGCTGGCGCCCAGCGGGAAAGGCCGGCCTTGCTTGAGCCGGAACCCGGTACTCACGATCGGCGCCCCATCCTAATGGCCCTCTGGCACAAGCACGAAGGCACCGAGCGGCGGCAGCGTGATGGACAACGAATCCGGCTGGCCGTGCAGCGGAACGCCCAGCGTGTGCACACCGTTGCCATTGCCCTTGTTGCCGCCGCCGTAGAACTCGGAATCCGAGTTGAAGGCCTCGTAGTAACGGCCCGCTTGCGGCACGCCGATGCGGTAGTCCTCACGCAGCACCGGCGTGAAATTGCAGACCACGACCACGAAGTCGTTCGGATCGGCGCCGCGGCGGATATAGGAGATCACGCTGGCATCGCCGTCGTTGCAGTCGATCCACTGGAAGCCTTCCGGCTCGCAGTCGCGCTGATGCAGGGCGGAGCGGTTGCGGTAGAGCCAATTGAGATCCTTCAAGCACTGCTTGAGACCGGCGTGCTCCTTGTACTCCAACAGGTGCCAATCGAGACTGGCATCGTGGTTCCATTCGTTCCACTGGCCGATCTCGGCCCCCATGAACAAGAGCTTCTTGCCGGGCATGGTGTACATGAAGGTGTAGTAGGCCCTGAGGTTGGCGAACTTCTGCCAGAGGTCGCCGGGCATTTTGGCAAGCAGAGAGCCCTTGCCGTGCACCACCTCGTCGTGGCTGAGCGGCAGGATGAAGTTCTCGCTGAAGGCGTAAAGCAGCCCGAATGTCAGGTTGTTGTGGTGGTATTTGCGGTGGATGGGCTCCTTGGAGATGTACTGCAGGGTGTCGTGCATCCAGCCCATGTTCCACTTGAAGCCGAAGCCCAGCCCGCCGAGATAGGTGGGGCGCGACACCATCGGCCAAGCCGTGGATTCCTCGGCCACGGTGACCGCATCTTGATTGCTGGAATAGACCAGCTCGTTCATGCGGCGCAGGAAGTCGATGGCCTCGAGGTTCTCGACCCCGCCATGGATGTTGGGCACCCACTCGCCTTCCTTGCGGCTGTAGTTGCGGTAGAGCATGGACGCCACGGCGTCGACGCGCAGCCCGTCGATGCCGAAGCGCTCGACCCAGAACAGCGCGTTCGACAGCAGGAAGCCGCGCACTTCGTTGCGGCCGAAATTGTAGATGTAGCTGTTCCAGTCGGGATGATAGCCCTCGCGCGGATCGGCGTGCTCGTAGAGGTGCGAGCCGTCGAAGTAGTGCAGCCCGTGCGGATCGCTCGGGAAATGGCCGGCGGCCCAATCCAGAAGGACGCCAATACCCTCGTCGTGACAGCGGCGCACGAAATAGCGGAAGTCTTCGGGCGTGCCATAGCGGCTGGTGGGGGCGAACAAGGCGGTGGGCTGATAGCCCCAGGACCCGTCAAAAGGATGCTCGCTGATCGGCATCAGCTCGACATGGGTGAAGCCCATATCCTTGACATAGGGCACCAGCGTGTCGGCCAGCTCGCGGTAGCTGAGATGACGGTTGTCCTCTTCCGGAATCCGGCGCCAGGACCGCAGATGCACTTCATAGATGGCCACCGGCGTGTGGCGGTCCGCCTTCGGACCTTTGCCGGTAGGTTCCACCTGCAACCCGGTGCGGGCATCGGTGCTGACCACCGAAGCGGTCCGCGGCGGCAGCTCGGAATAGAAGGCGAAGGGATCGGCTTTTATCAGGATCGAGCCGTCGCGCGCCTTGATCTCGTATTTGTAGCGGGTGCCGGGCCCCACGCCGGGCAGGAAGATCTCCCAGATGCCGGCACCGGGATGCACCCGCATGGAATGGATGCGCCCATCCCAACCGTTGAAGTCGCCGACCACGCTGACCCGGCGCGCATTCGGCGCCCAGACGGCGAAACTGGTGCCTTCCACACCGTCCTTGACGGTCGGATGGGCGCCCATTTTCTCGTAGCCGCGGAGATAGTTGCCTTCGGCATGGAGGTAGAGGTCCAACTCACCGAGAACTGGGCCGAAGGCATAAGGGTCGTCGATGACCTTCTCCCAGCCCTCGCCGCAAATTTTCAACTTATAGGTGAATCGCTCACGCGCAATTTCTCCGGCAAACAGACCCTCCTCGTGCACGCGCGCAAGC
The DNA here is from genome assembly GCA_046704685.1 of Rhizomicrobium sp. Classification (GTDB taxonomy): domain Bacteria; phylum Pseudomonadota; class Alphaproteobacteria; order Micropepsales; family Micropepsaceae; genus Rhizomicrobium. The sequence goes on along the minus strand of JBJKRM010000469.1, from coordinate 897 downwards.
GCGGCAACCTCCTGGCCGCTTGCGGCATCCAGCACCACAATGGAAGCGGCCCCGGGATAGAACGTCCGCACCACGAGCTTGTCGCCCGTGGTGTGCATGCCGAGATAAGAAAAGGGATCGTGGTCGTTGCCGGTCACGATGGTGTTGATTCGATCGTCTCGAGAGGCAGGGTTCTGCCGATCCATGTTTTCACCAGTAAGTATTTTTACGGGGTTGGCCATTCGCGATCGTGTCCGGTTTTTCGGAATACCCATTGATTCCATGTGGTAATTCGTGGGATACAGCTTCTGATTGCAGACGGAAATGATTCCCTACGGTAACAAGAGTTTTACCAGAATAAGCTCTTATGGTTTCCAAGTTACACGGTGACGAATCGATTTGCCTTAAGCAACACGCGTTTTCTGGGGTTGCCCGGCGCAAGAGGCGTTAATGCGGGTCTTATTCTCCTCCGCGGAAGCCTATCCCCTGGCCAAGACCGGAGGACTGGCAGACGTCTCCCGAGCCCTCCCGATCGCCCTCCGCGCCCTGGGTATCGACGTCCGGTTGCTGATGCCGGGCTATCCGCGGGCCTATCTCCGGATCGAAAATCCTAAGATTGTCGCCAAGATCGAGCCCACGCTCGGCGTGTCCGACGCCACATTGGTCGCCGGCACATTCCCCGACACCGACCTGCCGGTCTACCTGATCGACAGCCCCTCTCTGTTCCGGCGCAATGGCGGGCTCTACCAGGACGAGAAGGGCCAAGCATGGCCTGACAACGCCTTGCGCTTTGCCTTTCTGGCCCATGTGGGCGCCCAGATCGCCATGGGCCGTACCAGTCTCAACTGGGTGCCGGACTTGGTCCACGCCAATGACTGGCATGCCGGGCTGCTGCCCCTGCTGCTGTCGCTCGAGGAC
>JBJKRM010000468.1:0-2722 GCA_046704685.1 Rhizomicrobium sp. | reverse complement strand
GAACAGCAGGAGCGAATTGAACTTCGGCACGAACACCTGCTCGATGCCGCCCTCCTTGTCATAGAACTGCGTCAGGCCGCCCCAATCGGCGCGCCTGCCTTTGCTCAGGCCGATGACATAGGCCACGCGGCGCTTGGCCGCCGCGATGTGGTCGTCATGGCTGGTGAGGAAATCGCCGGGGCCGTATAGGGTGGCCTGGGCGTCGGCTTTCACGATGCTGGCGATGCCGGTGACTTGCCGCACCAAAGTGAGAAAGGCCGGGCTGTTGATGAACTCCAGCATGCCGTGCAGCGGATGGCCCGGGTCCTCGCGCCGCACATAGCGGTCGCTCATCAGATTGGCGCGATAGAGAAAGCTGAAGCCGCTGCGCGCCCGCCCCAGCACATCCTGCAGCCGCCGTGTTTTTTCCTCGGCCGCCATCGCCGCAAGATCGGCGCTGGACAGCACGGCCACCCGGCCGCCGGCCTGGTTGTGCACCAGGCTCCAAGCGGTTCGCTCGGAGAGCACCCGGAACAGCATCTCGGCGGCATCGGCCGCCAGCAATTCGGGAATCTGCAGGCGCGCCGGCCGGCGATAAGCCTCGGTCAGGGTGTCCACGGACAGGCGGGGGTTGAGTTGCATGGCGGCAGAATAGCCCAAGCCGGCCGTGCGTCTTTATCTCATGCAGCGGAACGGCTTGGCTTTTCTCGCGGATGCTTTTCGACGGCGCGGAAACCGGGTGCAGAACTGAACGATAAATAATAGATATATTGTTCATCTGGCGGCTGGGGACGGCGCCGTTTTGCGCTGTCCCCTCCGGGATAGGCGGTCCGGCTACCGGAGATTGTGCGACCGGAAACCGCGTTGCGCCGCGGCGGATACCGGCCGACAAACTCGAATTAACAACAGCGTCATGGGAAATCGTCGGCATTCTAACCGCGACAGACGGGGGCTTTGCCGGCAAGATATTTTCCGACGGAAGAACAATGCTACTGAGCCGTTGAACTCCCCATCGATTTGACGGCTGAGCCGGGCCGCGGGGTTCCCAGATCCTGCGGCCCTTTCTTTTGGGGTCCGCCCTTTTACTTTTCCGATCTCACCTTATTCTCGGTGCCATGCACGACCACGCGGCCTGGACACATGGGCATGTCTTCCTTGGTCACAGCCATGAACGCGCCGAGGCGCGCGCCCGGCTGGTGACGCTGCTCACCGCCGTTTTCATGGTGGTGGAGGTGGTCACCGGCTTGTGGTTCGGCTCCATGGCCTTGCTCGCCGACGGCATTCACATGGCAACCCATGTGGGGGCGCTGGGATTGGCCGCCGGCGCCTATTGGCTGGCGCGCCGCCATGCCCATGACCGGCGCTTCTCCTTCGGATCGGGCAAATTCGGCGATTTGGCCGCGTTTGCCAGCGCCATCGTGCTCGGCCTGTTCGCGATCGGTGTGGCGGTCGAGTCGGTGCGCCGCCTGATCGCGCCGGTGAATGTGCGCTACAGCGAAGCGCTGGTCATCGCCGGCATCGGCCTTCTGGTGAACATCGCCAGCGCCGCCTTGCTGCACGAACCGCACGACCATGATCACGCCGATCACCATCGCGACAACAATCTTCGCGCCGCCTATCTGCACGTGGTGGCCGACGCCGCCACCAGCGTGCTGGCGATCGTCGCCCTGGCCTCCGGACTGATATTCGGCATTTCATGGGGCGATCCTCTGGTCGGCATCATCGGCGCCGCGGTCATCGCCAGCTGGTCGTTTGGCCTGATCCGCGACAGCGCGCTGGTGCTGCTCGATGCCGAAGACGATCCGGAGATGGCCACGGATATCCGCCGCATGGTCGAGCAGGAAATACCGGGCAAGGTCTTCGATCTGCATCTGTGGCGGTTGGGCCCCGGCCATCGCGGCCTGATTGTTTCCGTCGCGGGCGGCCTGGCCGATGGCGAGCGACTCAAGGCCGTTCTGCGCGCCCATTATCCCAGCCTCAGCCACATCACCGTCGAACTGGCGTTGTGTGACGATTGCGCCCGCGCTAGGTGATATCTTCCGGTTGTGCCGCGTTGCCGCAACCGGGCAGATTGGGGGGGGTGATGGACTGGGCTGTCGAACTGGAAGGCGTGACCAAGCGCTTCGGGACGCTGACGGCCGTGAACGGCCTCAATCTCAGCCTGCCGCGCGGCGGCATCATCGGATTCTTGGGGCCCAACGGCGCCGGCAAGACCACCACCCTGCGCATGCTGCTCGGGCTTTATGCTCCGGACGAGGGCAATGTGCGGGTGCTGGGCGGCAAGGTGGCGAAGACGCGCGCCCATGTCGGCTATCTGCCGGAGGAGCGGGGGCTCTACCGGCGCATGCGGACCGACGACGCCATCGCTTACATCGCCACGCTCAAGGGCATGAGGTGGGGCGATGCCAAAAAGCGGGCCCGCGCCCTGCTCGATTTCTTCGGCCTTTCCGCCTTCGCCCGGATCCGTATCGAAGGCTTGTCGAAGGGCATGGCCCAGAAGGTCCAGCTGATGGCGGCGGTGGCGCACGACCCCGATTTCGTCATCCTGGATGAGCCGTTCGCCGGCCTTGATCCGGTGAATCAGAGCGTGCTGGAGGAGTTCCTGCGCTCGCAGGCGCATGACGGCAAGACCATCCTGTTCTCCACCCACACCATGGAGCACGCCGAACGCCTGTGCGACCGCCTCATCATCCTGGCGCGCGGACAGAAGCGGTTCGACGGCACGCTGGACGAGGCGCAGCGT
>JBJKRM010000467.1:0-3039 GCA_046704685.1 Rhizomicrobium sp. | reverse complement strand
GCGAAAGGCTCGGTGCTCGGACGCAGGCCGATCGCCAGGATCGCCACATCCGCCGCACGCTGGTGCTCCGACCCGGCAACCGGCTTCGGCGAGCGGCGCCCGCCGGCGTCGGGTGCGCCGAGTTCGGTGTTCTGCAGTTCGACCGAAGTCAACTTGCCGCCCTGGCCGATGAAGCGGGTCGGATTGCGCAACTCGTGCAGCTCGACACCTTCTTCCAGTGCCGCCTGCACTTCCCAATCGTGGGCCGGCATCTCGCCGCGGCCGCGACGATAATAGATGGACACCTTCTGGGCGCCGCAACGCAGCGCCATGCGGGCCGCATCCATGGCGACGTTGCCGCCGCCGAACACCGCAACCCGCTTGCCAACGAGATCGGCCGTACCGGAATTCGCCGCCTTGAGGAAGCTCATTGGATCGGTGACGCCTTCCAGATCGGCGCCGGGCACGTTCAGCTTCTGGGCGTTCATGGTTCCGACCGCGACGAACACCGCATCGAAGCCTTGTGCCTTGAGGTCGGCGACGCCGGTCACCGGCTTGTCGGTCACGATCTCGACGCCGAGCGCCGTGATATTCTTAAGATCGCGGTCGAGTACGTCGCGCGGCAGGCGATAGGGCGGGATGCCGTAGCGCAGCATGCCGCCGGCCTCGGCAGCGGCTTCGAAGATCGTCACCACATAGCCGTTGCGGGCCAGGAAATAGGCCGCACCAAGTCCGGCAGGCCCCGAGCCGACGACGGCGACGCGCTTGCCGTTGCACTTCTCGGGTACGCCGTATTCCGGCTCCGGATGCGGCTCAGAATTGTAATCAGTCATGAAGCGCTTGATGGCGCGGATGCCGATCTTCCCCTCGGCCTCACCTCGGGTGCACTGCTCTTCGCACGGCGCATAGCAGGCGCGGCTCAATACGCCCGGCAGCGGCGCATCTTCGAGGTGCAGGCGGAAGGCGTCTTCATAGAGACCCGAACGCACCAGCGACACATAACCATGGGCCTGGACGCCGCCCGGACAATTGAAGGAGCACGGCGAGCTGCCCGCGCTTTCGATCGTTGCCTTTTTCGGCACAGCCTGGGGAAATGCAATGTGGATGGCACGGCTGGCGACCAGATCGAAGTTGAAGCGATCGGGGACCGACACCGTGCAGGTGCGTTCGCAATCGCCGCAGCCGGTACAGGCCGCCGGATCGACAAAGGTCGGGTTCTTGCGAATGCGGGCGGTAAACCCGCCGTCGGGCTGCCGCTGTATCTCATCCACCTCGGTGTTGGTCATCAGCGTGATGTTGGGATGGTGCGAGGTGGCCGCCATCTTTGGGGTGGAAATGCAGCTCGCGCAATCCAGTGTCGGAAAGACCTTGCTGAGCAGGATCATTCTCCCGCCGATGCTCGGCTCCTTTTCCACCAGAAGAACGCGAAAGCCCATATCGCCGAGCGTAAGAGCGGACTGCATGCCCGCTGCGCCAGCGCCTACGATGAGTGCGTCGTAATCCACATCGTCCTCATAGTGTTCGTAAGGTGTCGGCGAACTGCTTCATGTGACTGACGAAGGGTTCAGCACAGACCGAGCAGATCGCACCCATCTTGAGCCTGCGTGCGTCGCCGCCGCGTTCCGACAGTATTTTCTGGGCACGCTCCACCGCCGCTGCGGTCCTGGCCGTGCAGTCGGGCACCAAGGCGCAATCGCCGCCGTCGGCCGCGACGAATACGCCGTCGAAGCCTTTCTCGATGGCACGCACCAGCCAGTCCGGACGGACACCTGATGAACACGGAACCGAGATCACGTTGACGCCCGGCGAGTAGTTGAGATGTGCGCTGCCCGCCAAGTCGATTCCAGGATCGGAGATCGGGTTGGTGGAAAACACCAGGATGCGCGGTTCGCGCTGGGCCGGATTGACGGCGTCCATCACTTGCCCCGTTTGATAAACACGCGCCAGAAGCCGGCCTCTTCAATATCTCCCAGGTAACCGTGCCCGACCTTCTTGGACCACAGGGGGATATCCTCGAGGGTTCCCTTGTCGGAGGTTAGAACCTCCATGATGCCATCCATGGGAACAGAGGGCATCTCGCGTTTGGCTTCGAGCAGAGGACCGGGACAAGCGGTTCCTCGGGCGTCGACGGTCTTTGCGAGATTGAGTGTCTTCAGATCGATTGCCATGTCTGCCAGCCTTGCTACGTCAGCGTTCTAGCCCGCCTCAGTAACGCTTGGGCGTATCCATCGGCGCCTGCGACTTAGTGCGGGTATATTCAAATGTACGAATATATATACACCGCGAAAGGCGCAATTGAGCTATCGCACTTCGTCGCATGCCTGCCCGGCAGACGCGGTGGTTCCAGAAAACTGAAATGAGAGCTTTAAGCTATCTCGTCGCGCTCGAAACCTTTGCGGTCCGACGGACGATCTTGGCCACATGCTGCCGCTTGTTTTCGCGGCGCTTTGGCTCGGTCCAGCTCTTGTTCGAAGACCGCCGCATCGAAGCAGCCCCCGTTTCTTCGACCTGCTCGCAGAAATGCTTGTGAAGCGTAAGAAGCAGGTCCGTAACGATGGCGCTATTGAGCGAATAGTAGATGTTCTGAGCGACGCGGCGGGTGTCTACCAAATCCAGATGGCGCAACACCATCAAATGTTGCGAAAGAGCCGATTGACGGAGGCCGGTGACGCGCTCGAGTTCACCAACAGTCTTTTCACCGGTCACGAGCTGACAGACGACAAGCAATCGCCACTTGCTGCCAATGATCCTGAGAAGCGCAGATGCGCGCTCAGCGTTTTGCTCCAGCACTTCGAGATCTGCGTGTTTGATTTTCGATGTCATTATCTATTGCTCCCGCCGCCACCATCGCAGCAGCAGGCACTTCATTACAGAACTTCGCCCCCGCGAGCCAGTATGTATCAAAAGCATCGTTAGTTTCAGCCAGGGATGCTTTGCCGCATACGGGCATTTGCCTATCCGAAGTCAACTTTCGAGGCGCCGGTCCATGCGCATCGAAGGTCTGTCGGGTACTGCCGCGAATCACTTCGCAAATCTCGAGCCCCTGCGGCTGAGTGGCGC
>JBJKRM010000466.1:0-3902 GCA_046704685.1 Rhizomicrobium sp. | reverse complement strand
ACCGACAAAACCGCCGAGGCAGGGAAGGAAGCGGATGGTTGCGCCCGGATCGAGTTTCCAGCCAAGGTCCTCTGCTCGGAATATTTTGAGGCCCGTTTCCGGCGATTCAAACGGGTATTGCGAAAGCGGCTCGACGTCAATCCCGCAGAAGAGGTGATGCATCACCGTGTTGCCGACCAGCACGACGTCGCGAATCTCGGTTCGCGTAGCCTTTGCGGAAAAGACCAACTGGTCAATCAGACTGGCGATCTGGCGCCGGATCAATTGCGCGAGGGCAGGCAAATGGCCCTCGCTCGCGGCGTATTCGACACGGCTCATGACGTCAGCGCCGTAGCGCGCCTGGGCATTGAGCGCCGTGCGCACCGCCAGCACGCGTCCTGTGGTGAGGTCGACCAGTTGGGCCACAAGCGTCGTCGTTCCCAGGTCTACTGCCACTCCCAGGCCGGGGCGGGGCTCAAAGGCGAACGGCGAATCGTCGGCCAGGATGGCAGCATCCCACTGGCGAAGCTCAACCACCAGGTTGTCACCTAGCGAACACTGGCAGGCCAGCCGCCAGCCGTTCTTCAACTCTTCATCCGAGAGTTTTTCGCGCTGGGCGTCGTTGATTTCCACGGCGCCCTCATGGACGCGAACCCGGCAACCGCGGCAGCGGCCGCGCCCGCCGCAAGGAAACTCGACTCCCTGCTCAAAAAGCAAATCGCGCAGGGCCGCGCCCGCCGGAGCCTTCAATTCTACATCGGTCGGGCGAAGCAGAATGCGATATGTCTCTTTCTCTGTCACTGTGTTTGTGCTCCGGCAGTTGAGTGTTCGCGAGCGAATCGTGCCATCGCCTGCACGTTCGCGGGGGGCGTGTCGCGCGGCACCTCGCAGCCCGCGCCCACGATAAATCGCCCGCCGGCCTCGCGATGGCATTCGGCTACGGCTTCGTACACCGACTCCGGTGTTCCATCGCGCAAAACCCGCACGGGATCGATGTTGCCGCAGAGGACCTGGCCCTCACCCATCTCGCGCCGCCCGTCGGCCATAGGAGCGAGCGAATCGAGATCCACCATGTCACAGTTCAGCCGTCCCATCCCTGCAAGAATGGGCCGCGTGTTCCCGCAAATGTGCAGGCGCGTGCGGGCTCCAGCGGATTTTAATCCCTCCACCAGGCGCTTTTCATAGGGCCAGACAAACTGATCGTAGAATTTGGGGCCGACCAGCGACGCGGCGGCGTCGCCGATGCCGATCAGGTCCGCGCCCGCGGCAAGCTGGGCCTTGCCAAACGCCAATTCAAGATGCACGACAAATGCAAAAAGCTGCCGAATGAATACCGGATCGTCGTAAAAATCCATCATCACGTTAGTGATACCGCGCAGGTCGGCGGCCTCTGCGCAAGGTCCTTCTATCCAGCCTTCCACCAGTTTCTCCTTCCCCGCACGCTGTTTCAGCAGCGCTACGGCTTCCAACCGGTTCTGCATGCGCCGACCGTGCAAAGGTTCGGGAACATTGAGTGTGCCGAGCCTGCGCTTGTCCGTCAGCAGTGCGTTGGCCTCATCCAGCGCCGGAGGCTGATTGGGGAAGTAGATGACCTTGGCGCCGCAGTCACCGGCTTCGCAGCCGGGGTCGGAAATCACGCTCACGTAATCGAAGTCGTAATCTTCTGCCACGCGAAACTGGGCGTCGGCCTGCACGCGGAAGTCCGTGGCGTACTCAAGATACTTTACGCCCGCGTGATCAGCCGCAAACATCATGGTGATCGGCATGAACGGCAACCGGTCTGTCGCCTGTCCGTCAAACATTGCCAGGATGCGTTCACGCCCTTTCATAAGAGTTCTTCCCTTTCGCAGCCCGACTCATGGATTGACCGGCTCGGCGGCGATAATGCCTTCATCATACTTTGCGACGATCTGAAATCCCGGCGGAACAACCAGGAACTCTTTTTCGTCCCACTGGCCGTCCAGCAGGCGCTGCAGCAGGCCAAGGTCGCCTTGGATTTTCTCAAAGGCCCAGCCGCGCTTGGCGGCGTCCTGGCGGGCGCGTTCCTCAAAACTTGCATCGGGTTCCACGCCCATCTCGATAAAGGTGAACTGCCGGTAGTGCCGGGTCAACTCGCCGAGTTGTTCCTGCAGGTAGCGGGCGTTGTCCTCGCCGTAGCGCGCCACCATTTCCTCATAAGTCTGCATAAGACCCAGTTTCTTGCCGAGCGCAAGCTGCCTCAATTCGCCGTCGGCCCCGCCGCGCTCAATCCACCCGGTGGTCTCAAAGTAGACGCCGGGATGATTTTCAAAGTAGTCGAGATAGCGAGCGCCGCTGCCCATGAAAAGCGTAATGCAATCGTGCGCCCGGGGAACCACTAGGGGTTTGTCGTGCGCCGTAAGTCCTACCACCCCGTTGTTGCACAGGCCGTAGCCCAGCAGGAGGGCGTCGTATGGGCTGTTGTCGATGCGGTCAATCGCCGCCTGCAACCGCGTGTGCATCTCCTGGGTTCCGACGTCGTGCAGTCCCCTGGGCAGAAATTCCACATCGATCGTGTGCGGCGAGCGCGCCAGCAGGGCGCACATTTCGCGGAAAAAGATTTCGCAACTGATCAGCCGCAGTCGCATGGGCTTGTCTATGCCCCTCCTGGTGCACCCAAATGTGTTGAAAGTTCCCGAATGAACTCAGGTGTTGTTCCGCAGCAGCCACCCACAAAGGTCGCCCCAGCTTTAATGAGGGCCTTGATGTGGACGGCAAAAGATTGCGGCGTCTCGCGATATTGCAGATGTCCTTCTGTTATTTCCGGCAATCCGGCGTTGGGCTTGATCCAGAGCGGCAGATTCGTGGCGGCTCGCAGTCGCTTACAGATTGCGACATAACCCTCCGCGCCCTGGCCGCAGTTGGCGCCGATCACGTCCGCGCCCGCAGCGGTCAATTCGGCGGCTGCCTGTTCCGGCGTGATGCCCATCATGGTGCGGTCGTGTTCGCGGCCGGAATCAAAAGTCATGCAGACGATCACGGGAAGGGAAGTTGCCCTCGCCGCCGCCACAGCGAGTTTCGCTTCAGCGGGATCGCTCATCGTTTCGATCACAATCGCGTCCGCACCGCCCGCGGCCAGTGCCTGGGACTGCTCTTCGAAGGCCTCGGAGATCTCCTTTTCGGTGACTTCTTCCGCGACCAGCATTTTGCCGCACGGTCCCATGGATGCGAAAACGCGAGCGCGGTCGCCGGCGGCCCTTCGTGAAATCTCGACTCCGGCGCGATTGATTTCCTGGGCCCGCCCGGCAAGGCCGTGGCGAGCCAGCGCAATGCGGTTAGCGCCAAAGGTGTTGGTCAGAATGATCTGGCTTCCAGCTTCAACGTAAGCGCGCGCCACCTCCTCCACGCGCTCGGGATGGGAAAGATTCCAGGCGTCCGGACTGGTTCCTGGCTCAAGGCCGCGCGCCTGCAACTCCGTTCCCCAGGCGCCATCCGTCAGGACCGGCGCATTTGACAGCAACTCTTGGATCAGTTTCTTCATCGTGTTCCGTTCAAGAGGATCATTCGTGGCCGGCAGCGTTTCCGCAGCGCCAGGCTTCTGTCGGGCAGACGTAGCTCGTGCATCATTCTGTCCTCTACCAGAAGGTCAATTTACGCCTGAGTGCTTCGGCTTGCAAGAAGAACCGCGGAGTTGGTAATCGGAGGCCTTCGCTACGTGGTAATGCCCTTGATAAAAGCCAGCCCTTGCCGGGCCAGTTCGTCGCCTGAAGGAGCCAGGTCTCTCCAGATAGCTGCGGCGGCGGCCAGATCGGGCTCAGGCTGCGCAAAGGACTCAATCGTCAACCATCCTTCATAACCGATCTTTTTCAGTGCGGCGACGGTGCCTCTCCAGTCGACATGGCCGGTGCCCGGAATACCCCGGTCGTTTTCGGAGATGTGGACGTGGCCAAGGTCTTTTGCGACTG
>JBJKRM010000465.1:0-5594 GCA_046704685.1 Rhizomicrobium sp. | reverse complement strand
TCCACGGCGAATACACGAAGGTGCGCGACGACTTCAATGCCGCCATGCACAAACTGGAGGACACGCTGCGCGTCATCTGGCAGGTGATGTTCAACGTGCAGTCCGGTTCGGGTGAAATCAGCCGTGCCGCCGATGATATGTCGCGTCGCACCGAGCACCAGGCCGCCACACTGGAAGAAACCGCGGCCACGATCGACAACATCACCGCGACCGTCAAGAAAACCGCCGAAGGCGCGCTCAACGCCCGTGAGGCGGTTTCCACAGCCAAGGAAGATGCCTCGCGCACCGGCGCCGTGGTCACCGACGCGGTCAGTGCCATGCATGAGATCGAGAAGTCGGCCGCCCAGATTGGACAGATCGTCGGCGTCATCGACGAGATCGCCTTCCAGACCAACCTGCTCGCGCTCAATGCAGGCATCGAAGCGGCCCGCGCTGGCGATGCCGGCAAGGGCTTTGCGGTGGTGGCCAGTGAAGTGCGTGCCCTCTCGCACCGCTCGGCCGACGCCGCCAAGCAGATCAAGTCGCTGATAGGCACGTCGACCACCAAGATCAACCAGGGTGTCGGCCTCGTGGTCGAAGCCGGCAAGGCCCTGGAGCGTATCGTCCAGCAGGTCACAGACATCATCGGTGTGGTCAACGAGATCACCGCATCGGCCCAGGAAGAAGCCAACAGCCTGGCGCAGGTCAAAACCGCAGTGGCGGTGATCGACGGCGTCACACAAGGCAATGCGGCCATGGTCGAAGAGGCCACCGCCGCCAGCCACTCCCTGGCGCACGAGACCGAAGAGCTCGCCAAGCTGCTCGGCCGCTTCAAGGTCAACGGCGTGGATCGCCAGTTGATCGCTCCCAAGAAGACCGAAGCAGCGGCTCCGGTGAAATCCGAACGTCGCCCGGCCGCGGCGGTCGCCGAACCACTGGCCAAGCCCGCGGCACGCCCTGTCCGTCAGGCCGTCAACGCGCCTCCTACGCCGGCTCCGTCGGACGACTGGGAAGAGTTCTAGACCTACGAAAACAACGCCTCGAAGCGGCCTCCCGGTTTCCCGGGAGGCCGTTTTCTTTCCCTACTCTGCCCCCGCATAGACCATGACACCGGGCGTTTCAGGCGCTGATTTCGTTTTGGCGTCCCACCCGACAAGCGTCACCGTTCCTCGGGTACTTATCGCCGTGGCAGCCGGAACCTCGGTAATGACTGCTCCGGCCGAGCGGAGTTTGGCCAGGAATGCGGCATCGTAAGCGCCTGCCGGCACGGGAATTGGCTGCTTGGCCAATGGCAGCCGATAGCTCGCCGGATCCGGGTTGATCAGCAGCGGCGGAGCGGCGGCGGTGGCCGCCAGGGACTGGTGCTGGGCGATGCACGATACCACCACGCGCAGGACCTCTGGCAGCAACGACGACCCGATCACGCCGGCAGCCAGCACCGGGCGATTGTCTGAATCCAGCACCAGCGTGTCAGCGATCACGTTCGGCAAATGCTCTCCGGGCGTCAGAGTGGCCAGCCTTGCCTGCTGAAAACCGGCCGAATCCGGAATGGGGATGCCGCCGACCACAATGCCGGTATCGCCCCAGATCACCGAATTGATCGTGTGGGTCATCACGGCGACATTGCCGTCCTTGTCGACCACCACCAACGCATTTGAGTGATGCGTGTCGCCATCTGGAACGGCATAGAGCCCCGGCAAGGCTGCCGCCAGCGCCGCGCCATAAGCCTTGGTGCGTTGCCCGGCCGGCGACGTATCGACTCCACGCGCCTGCAATGCCTTTTCAAGCGCCGGATTCAGCTTCGGAGCCCCCGCCACCACTTCCCCCAGCCGGCTAAGCGCCAGGAACGTTTGTGGATCGCTCCAATAGGGACCGCGCGTTTCGAGCTTCATTGCCTCCGCCGCATTCAGCGCCGTCAAAAGCTCGTAAGGAGCGAAACTGGTGCCGCCGTTGGTGTAGACCGTGTGACCGAACACATGCGTGCTTGCCGCTTTGCTCCAGACCGGCCGATAGGACGCGAGATCGTGCAGGCTCACCTTGCCGCCGTCGCGTCGCACCGCGCGGACGAACGCCTTGGCCCATGCGCGTGTATACATCTCGCTGGCGCCGTTGCGGGCCACGGCGCGTAGCGTCGATGCCAAATCCGGCTGCTTGAAGACGTCGCCGAGCTTCGGCAAATCATCGCCGGCTTGGTGCAGGAAGCGGCGCCCTTCTGCGGTCCGCGAAAGCTGTTTCTGACGATATCGGAAGAAGTAGGACAGCGGCGCAGAGATCCTGATCCCGTTGTCGGCATACCAGATCGCCGGTTGCAGCACATCGCTCATCCGGAAGCGTCCGAAACGGCTTTCCATCGCCGCGATGCCGGCCATGAAACCAGGCACCAGCGTCTGGCGACCGAGATCGGGCGCGGGCGGCGGCGGCGTTCCACCGGTCAGCGCGCTGATATCGCTCGGCGGAATCGTTTTGGGATCGGTCTCGCCGCGATAGCTGCCATATCCCGCATCCAACGACCAGACTTTGCCGGTTTTGGCGTCGTAATACACCAGCGTCATGATACCGGCATAGGACACCACCGAACCGAGCTGGGTCGTGACCTGGGTTAATGCTACCGCAGCGGCGGCATCGGCGGCGTTGCCGCCTTTGCGCAGGGTTTGAAGTCCCGCTTCAACGGCAATGGGGGAGATCGTCGCCGCAATCATTCCCTTCTTGCCCTGTACGAGGCGGGCCGAGGTGGGCGACCACGACTGGAATTCCTGCTGTTCGGCGGCCTGCCGGTTCGGCCAATGAGCAGGGGAAAGATCGGCAGCAACGCAGCTGCTGCTGGCCATCAGAGCCAAGGTTGCTGCCAGGAGGACTTTCATGATTTCACCTCATGTCCGGGAAGAAGCTTCTCAATCGTGTCGAGATACGCGATGAAGGCCGTGCGGCCCTTGTCGGTGATCGAGATGCGCGTCAGCGGCTTGCGGCCGGCATAGGTCTTTTCGATCGACACATATCCCGCCTCCTCGAGCTTGCGTAGGTGCACCGAGAGGTTGCCATCCGACGCCTGCAGCTTGGCCTTCAACGCGTTGAACTCCGCCATGCCGCTGCCGGCGAGATAGGCCATCACACCAAGGCGAAGCCGGCCGTGGATCACGTCATCGATCGCGGTGATGTCGAACGCGTCGCTCATGATTTCGCTTCGCTTGCCATCATCTTGAGCCCCGGAAGCGTGAGCAGAAGAATAAGTCCCAGTCCCATGACCGCCGTCTGCAGCGGATTTTGGGCCAGTGCCGCCATGACTAGGCACAACAGGAACGAGCCCGCCGCCGGCCAGTACATCCATGGCTGTTTCGCTGTCAGAGCGCTGGAAAACCACGCGATGCCGTAGAACACGAAGATCATCGGCACAAAAGCGTTCAGGATGATCGGCGCCTTCAGAACGTTTGCCACGATTTCGACGGCCGCCAACGCAACAAACACGCCGATCGCGATAGCGCTCCAGCTGGCGCTAAAAGCGGTGTTCGATGTGCTTGCCGACTTTCCTGGACCGGAACGCAACCGCAGGAAAAGGACGACCCAGACGACCGCGAATAACGCAAAGGCGCCGAGCCAGAGATAGTGGAGCCCCCATCCGCCGATCGGCAGCAGCCCGGATCGCGCGCACCAATCTATGATACAGGTTATGCCGAACACGACGCCTGCTGCAGCGAGGAAGGCGCCGCCCAGGATAGGGCCGCGGCGTCCGGTCTCGGCAAGCCGCCGCATGTACGAGATGTCGTCCTGAATGGAGTTCTGATTGCTCATGGGTTCGAGTTCTCCGATTGTCATGGGCTGTTCAGGCTTTGCCGGTCACAAGGCGCCAGCCGCTGTCCGCGGCGAGCGGTCGCCGCGCGGCGCCGGCGAGGAGGATGAAAGTCACGATGATGCCGTAGACGAATTCCGACGTGCCGACCTCGATGAGGTGCGTCTGACGCACGTCCCAGCCCATCGCCGCATTGGGATACAACATGGATGCATCGGTGAGCACTACGAAAAGTACCGCCATCACAAGCGACCGGCTGGCCAGGGCCCCTCTCAGACGCACGACGACGAACAATGCCGCAAGAGACCACAAGATGCCCCGGACGTACTCGAACAGCAGCATCTGGAGTGGCTGGAAATGCGCACCCTCACCGTAATGGGCCCGTACCGCTTCGCTCTGCCAGGCAATCAGAGCGCCTGCTGTGTAGTAGAGAACGACGTAGGCCAAGCCTGCCAGGGCCACGCGCCCCAACAAATTGGCCGGCAGCGGCGTATGCTGCTCGGAGGCAGGACGGAAGATGAGCGCTCCGACCGCCGCAACTGCGAAGGCGGTGATCGCTGCCTGAATGGCCAGCCTTCCGAGCGTTCCGTTCGACAGCGGCAGTGCGACATAGGCGTTGAAGTACAAGGCATCGAGCTGCATTACGGCCGTGCCGATCAGGAATTGCGCCCCGAACAGAAGCCCAAACATCGGCAATCCCTTCACCCGCGCCCGCGCCGCAAGCAGCGACACCGCCAGGGCGGTAAGACCGTTGACCACCAGTACAGCCTGCTGCGTGTCGAAAGGTCCATCATGGACCGGCGGCGGCGGCAGACTCACGGGAACAAGTTTGTAGGCGATGCCTCCGACAACCACTAGCACGAGCCACAGCGCGGCGGTTTTCAAGAGCCAAGCGCCAAACCCTAGAACCGCAGAGACGATAGGTTTGGACATGATGATCCTCCGATGATCGCCTTGCTCACTTGCCGCCGACGAGCCAACGCCAACCACTCACGGCCGCCAGCGGCCGTCGCGCGGCACCGGCGAGGAGGACGAAAGTCGCAATGATGCCGTAGACGAATTCCGACGTGCCGACCTCGATGAAGTGCACGGAGCGGACCCCCCAGGGCATTACCGGGTTCGGCAGCAGGAGCTGTGCGGCGGTGAAGGCCGCGAACATGATCGCCATCACAAAGGCGCGGCCCGCGATCGAGCCTCTGAGCCTGGCCACGACATAGAGCGCCAGCCCCCCCCACAACAGCCCGCGAAACACTTGCAGGGCGAGCAGGGACACGGGCTCGACATGGGCCGCGTTCTCGTAGAAGGCGCGCAGGGTCGGGCTCTGCCAAGCGATGAACATTCCCGCGGCGTAATAGAGAAGCACGTAGATGATCGCCAGCAGAGCGATGCGCAGCGTCATCCGCGCAGCCACCGGCGCAGCCGTCGTCTCGGCGGGCCGGAACAGCAGTGCCACCACGACCGACACCAGCAGCGCCACGATGGCGAACTGGCCGGCGCCGCCGAAGATTTGCTTCATCGTCATGTGGAGGCTGTCGTTGAAGAACAACTCCTCGGGAATCATCAGAAAGGTCGTCGCCCCAAAGAACGCCACGAACGACAGTACCGAGAGTTGAACGCCCCGCACCCGCGCGCGCGCCGCCACCAGCACGATGGCCACGGCCCAGAAGCCGTTCACCAGCATCCAGGCCTGCTGAAAGCTCAGAGGTCCGTCCTGCGGCGGTTGCGGAAATGCAACTGGCAGAATCTTGATCGCCGCGAAGAACGACGCCTGCAGCGCCACCCACACCGCGATCACTTTCAACACGCCCAAACCGATTCCGGTGGCGGTCGA
>JBJKRM010000464.1:0-3024 GCA_046704685.1 Rhizomicrobium sp. | reverse complement strand
GTTCACGCTCGATCTGCGCCAGGCCTCCGGCGCAGCGGCCGTCTTTGCCGCAGCGCGCCGTACCCTTCCTACGCCGTTCCAGGGCAGCACCGCTTTTGCGTTCACACCACATGCCCTGACCCTCACGCTGCAAGCCCCCTGGCTCGCCGGCGTCCCGGCGAATGCGGTGCACTTCTTCCCGGCGCGGCAGATGATGGTGGCTGACGGCGATGTGCCGAAGCTGGCGATCGATGGGCAGCGGCTCACCTGGAGCGCCCGGCCGGCGGAAGGCCTGAAACCGCCGCACCGGCTGGACGGTGTGCTGGCCGTTGCCGGCAAGGGAGCCTACGCGGTTGTTGCGCGTCCTGCTCCGCTGCCGCCGGGCGCCGTTGCGAAACCATCGGGATCGATGGGGCTGATTGTTGCCATGGCACTGGCCTTTGCCGGTGGTTTGATCCTCAACCTGATGCCGTGCGTGCTTCCGGTGCTGTCGATGAAGGCCCTGGCCCTGGCGCGCACAGGGGCCGACACGGCCTCGGCGCGACGGGAAGGGCTGTTCTACCTGTTGGGCGTGATGGCCACCTTTGCGGTGATGGCCGGCATGCTGCTCGGCTTGAAGGCGAGTGGTGCGGCTCTGGGTTGGGGATTCCAGTTGCAGTCCCCCGCTGTCGTTCTGGTGCTTGCCTTGTTGATGGGGGCCATCGGTTTGAACCTTCTGGGGGCCTTCGAATTACCGATGGGCTTGGCTGGCGTTGGCGGGCATCTGGCGCAAGGTGGCGGCTGGCGGGGCGCGTTCTTTACCGGCGCCCTGGCGGTGGTGGTGGCAAGCCCGTGCACGGCGCCTTTTATGGGCGCGGCTCTCGGTTTCGCGTTGACTCAGCCGGTCCTGCCGGCCGCCGTGGTGTTCCTGGCGCTCGGCTTCGGCTTTGCCTTGCCGTTCACCCTCCTCAGTGCCTCTCCGGCGCTGATCCGGTTGATGCCGAAGCCGGGCGTCTGGATGAATCGCTTCCGGCAGGCGTTGGCTTTCCCGATGTTCGCAACCGCGATCTGGCTGCTCTGGGTGTTGGGGCGTCAGAGCGGTCCGGAGGCCATGGCGGTCGGGCTGGGCGCCGGCCTGGCCCTGGTCATCGTGGTTTGGTTGGCAGGCATGACGGGCAACGTCTGGCGCTGGTTGATCGGCGCTGCAGGCCTGGCCTGTGTGGCGGCCGCGGTGGTCATCGTTGGCGGACAGCAGCCGGCGCATCATCGATGGCAGCCCTGGTCCGAGAAGGCCGTGGTGGCGGCGCGCCAGTCCGGCCGGCCGGTGCTGGTCGATTTCTCAGCGGCGTGGTGCGTCACCTGTCTGGTGAACGAGCGCGTGGCATTCGGCGACCCGTCGGTCCAATCGCGGATCGCGCGGGATCATGTGGTGACCCTGAAGGGCGACTGGACCAATCCCGATCCGGCGATCACCGCGGCGCTGCACCGCTACGGACGAGACGGCGTGCCGCTCTATCTGTTGTATCCGCCGCACGGCCGTCCGGTGGTGCTGCCGCAGATCCTGACACCCGGCATCGTCCTGGCCGCTTTGTCCCGGGTCGAATCCGCAAAAGGCGCGACGGCGCAGGCGCTCTGACGCGCAGCGCTCGATCCATTGGACCGTGTGGCATCAGCGCCGGAAACGCGTCTCACGCAGAATGCGCATCGCTGCATTGTGGCCGGGAGCTCCGGTCACCCCGCCGCCAGGATGCGTGCCGGAGCCGCAGAGATAGAGGCCTCGGAGCGGCATGCGGTAATCGCCGGCGCCCAGAACCGGCCGCGCGCTGAACATCTGATCGAGGGCGAGATGACCGTGCATGATGTCGCCGCCGACGAGACCAAAAGTCCGTTCGAGATCGAGCGGCGACAGGGCCTTCCAGCCGATCACGGATTCCCGGAAACCCGGAGCGTATTCGTCGACCGTGTCGATCATCAGCCGCGCCACCGTATCGCGATGGTTGTCCCACGAGGTGCCGTCGGGCAGAACGGGGGCCACGTGCTGACAGAACAGGCTGGCGACATGCCTGCCTGCCGGCGCCAAGGTCGAATCCATGAAGCTTGGTACAAGGAGCTCGACGATCGGCTTCCGCGACCAGCCCAGCATGCGCGCATCACTGAAGGCCCGGTCCATATAGGCAAGGCTCGGGCCGATGATGATGCCGGCCGAGAGGTGCGGTCCCGGCTCGGGCAGGCAGGAAAAGCGCGGCAATTCCGACAAGGCGACGTTCATGCGGAAGGTGCCGGAGCCGCAGCGGTACCGCGTCAAACGCTCGCGGAAATCCTCCGGCAAGGCGTCTTGTGGCACCATCTGCAGCAGCAGCTTCGGGTTGAGGTTGGAAACGACGATGCCTGCTTTCAGCGCCTCTCCGGCCTCGGTGATCACGCCGGCAGCCAGGTCGTTCTCGACGATGATCTCGCGCACGCCACAACCGGTGCGGATTTCCGCGCCTTGCGCCCGCGCTGCCGCCGCCATGGCCCCGGTGATCGCGCCCATGCCGCCGATCGCATGGCCCCAGGCGCCGCGCTTGCCGTTCACCTCGCCGAACAGATGATGCAACAGCACATAGGCCGATCCGGGCGTATAGGGGCTGGCGAAATTGCCGACGATGGCATCGAAGCCGAGCAGCGCCTTGATCGGGTCGCTTTCGAACCAGCCGTCGAGCCAGTCGCCGGCCGATTGCGCGAAGAGGGCGAGCAGATCGCGCTTGGCGGTGATCGACAAGGCGGAGAGCTGCTTGCCCAGCAGCGCACTGCGAACGAGATCGGGCAGGGCAGAAAACCAGCCGGCGCTGGCCAGGTTGGGCGGCGCTTGCAGCACAAGACTGCGCAAGACGGCACAGATCGGTTCGAGACGCGTGTTGTAAGCCGACAGCGCCTCGGCATCCCTGGCGGAAAACTTGGCAACCTCGGCCGGAACGGCACCGGCGAGATAGGCGCGGTCGTTGAGCGGCAGGAAGTTGTGCATCTGCCGCTCGATGATCTGCAGGCCATGACGTGCCAGATCGAGATCGCGGATCACCTTGGGGT
>JBJKRM010000463.1:0-2550 GCA_046704685.1 Rhizomicrobium sp. | reverse complement strand
AGCGTGTTCGGCCACGCCGGGCAGGGCAATTACGCGGCGGCCAACCTGTTTCTCGACGCCCTGGCCTGGCATCGCCGCGCGCTCGGCTTGGCGGGCCTGACCATTAACTGGGGCTATCTCGGCGAGGTTGGCTATCTCGCCGAACGGCCGCAACTGGGCGAGCGCCTGGAACGCCAGGGCGTGTTGAGCTTCACGGTGAAACAAGCCCTGACCTTGCTGGAACGAGCCATGCAGCGCCAGGCGACACAGGTCAGCGTCATGCGCGTGGACTGGTCGCGCTGGCGCGTCCTGGGAGTGACGGGGCGCGTCTCCCCGCGCTTCGCGCATCTGTTGCAATCCGTCGGAGCCGCGACCCTTAGGGAGCGGGGAACGCAAGAACCGCTCCCTCACGGTCGCGGCTCAGATCTTTGCACGCTAATCCGGGACAAGGTAGCGCGCGTGCTGGGGACCTCGCCGGATCGACTCGATGACGACAAGCCACTGCTCAACCTCGGCATCGACTCGTTGATGGCCGTCGAGCTGCGCAACTGGATCGAGCAAGATTTGCGCGTCAATGTGCCGATCATGGAATTGATGCGCAGCTCCAGCTTGGCGCGGCTGACGGACCTGCTTCTCGAACACAGTTCCAAAGCCTCCGCGAACGACGCGGCGCCCGACGAGGTTAAGCCCGCCGACGAGCCGGTCCCCACGGAGGATCTGCTGGCGAAAATCGCCGATCTGTCTGATGAAGACGTGGACGCCCTGCTACTGAGTCTCCTCAACAAGTCTGGTGATAGGAGCACGACGCCATGAATCAAACTCCTCCGTCGTGGACGGGGCTTTCGCTCGCGGAGAAGCGAATGCTGCTGGCGGAGCTGTTGCGGGAGAAGGCGAAACAGGATTCGACGTTCTCTCTCTCCCACGGTCAACGCGGCCTGTGGTTCCTCTCGCAGCTGGACCGCGCCGGCGCCGCCTACAACATTTTCTTTCCAGCCCGCATCCGCTCGCGCCTCGATGTGCAGGCCTTTCGCCGCGCCTTGCAGACCCTGATCGATCGCCATCCCAGCCTGCGCACGACGTTCGAGCAACAAGACGATGAGCCGCGACAGCGCAGGCATGAGAAGCTCCCTGTCTGGTTGGAAGTCCACGATGCCGCCTCGTGGAGCGAAGAGAGCCTGCACGCGCGCGTCGAGGAAGAGGCGTATCGCCCCTTCGACCTAGAGCGCGGGCCGCTGCTGCGCGCCTATCTGTTTTCGCGCTCGCCGGAGGAACATATCTTTCTGCTGACGGCTCATCACATCATCGGCGATTTCTGGTCGCTAGTCTTGCTCATGGAGGAAATGCAAGAACTATATCCTGCCGAATGCGCCGGAACAGCCGCGACACTTCCCGCGCCGGCGAGCCATTACCGCGATTTCGTCCGCTGGCAGACGGACATGCTGGCAAGTGGCGAAGGAGAGCGTCTGTGGTCCTACTGGGAGAAGCAACTGGCCGGCGTGGCGCCTGTTCTGGAGCTACCGGCCGATCGACCGCGCCCGCCGCGTTTCACGCAGCGCGGGGCGGCTGTGTCGTGCCGCCTTGAACCGGAGCTGACCCGGCGTCTGAAGGAGTTAGCTGCCGCCGAGGGCGTGACGCTGTACACGGTCCTCTTGGCCGCGTTTCAGGTGTTGCTCGGCCGGCACAGCGGACAGGATGATTTCGTCATCGGTTCGCCGTTCGCCGGCCGCAGCCGCTCCGAGTTCGAGCGCGTTGTCGGTTACTTCATCAACATGCTGCCGCTGCGCGCCAACCTGTCCTCCGATCCGACATTCCGCGACCTGCTGCGCCAGACCAGCGCGACGATCCTGGAGGCGCTGCAACATCAGGATTATCCGTTTCCCCTGCTGGTGGAACGGCTGAATGTGAAGCGCGATCCCAGCCGCGCGCCGCTGGTTCAGACCTCGTTCACATTGGAGAAGGCACATCGGCCGGTCGGCGTCGGTTGTTGGAGTTTCTTTCTGCCGCGATCCGAGGTGCGTCTCAATGTCGCCGGACTGCGCGCGGAGCCGTACCGCATCGAACATCGCACCTGTCAGATGGATCTGGAAATGATTCTCGAAGAGGATGGTGGGACCATCTACGGCATGCTGCGCTACAACACGGACGTGTTCGATGAGGCGACGATCGTTCGGCTGTCGGAGCATTATCGAGTGTTGCTGGAAGGAGCCGCGGTCGATCCGGAACGGCGCGTGTCGGAGCTGCCGCTGCTGACGCCGGAGGAGGAACGGCGTCTGCTGCACGAATGGAACGCCACGGACGCCGACTATCCGCGCGATGTGTGTCTGCACCATCTCTTCGAGCAGCAGGCGGCCAGGACGCCGGATGCGATCTCGCTGCGTTTTGCGGAGCAAACGCTGAGGTATGCGGAGCTGGATGCGTGGGCGAATCGGCTGGCTCATGTGCTGCGCCAGCGCGGCGTCGGTCGCGAGACGCTGGTGGCGCTGTGCTTGGAGCGTTCGCCGGAGATGATCGCAGCCATACTTGGGGTCCTCAAGGCCGGCGGTGCCTATGTTCCGCTCGATCCGGCGAGTC
>JBJKRM010000462.1:0-12070 GCA_046704685.1 Rhizomicrobium sp. | reverse complement strand
AGGCTGGCAAGGGCGCTTGGCGGCGCCGCGTGGGCCCGGCGAAGTATTCCTGGCGGCAGCATACCAACACGTCCGCGCCCGCAGCGAAGACCGCGACGGGTTCTATTCCCTGGAAGCCGAAACCGTTCCACTGGCAGACGAAACCATCGATGCCGCGCGGCGGCTTGGCATCGGATTGAAGCGGCTGGCGGTGCCGCTGATGCGTCTGGCGAAGGCGCTGCGGCAGCAGCTGGACGAGAAAGCCAAGGACCTCGAGCCCTATCAGCGGGTGCGCATCGATGCCGCGGCACGCGGGCTGGAATGGCGTGGGCGCATCATCCTGCCCGCCTGGATGAGCATGCTGGATGCGCTGGAAACCGGCGAAGTCAACGACGACTTCGTCGACTGGTTCGAGATCACCCGCGAAGACGGACGCGATGCCGATGTCGGGCTGGAGCGACGCTGGGTCGACCCCACCAAGCCGCTGGCCAACGAGGTGCTGGCACATGCCCACGGCGCGCTCGTCACGTCGGCCACACTGCGCGACGCCGCCACCGATGAGAACGATTGGGAGAGCGCGGAAATTCGCACCGGCGCCTTGCATCTGCCCGAGCCGCCCAAACGCGCCAGCTTCGGATCGCCCTTCGCCTATGCCGAGCAATCGCGCGTTTTCGTCGTCCGGGATGTGGAGCGGCGCAATGTCGAGCAGATCTCGGCGGCCTTCCGCGAACTGTTCCTGGCGGCCGGCGGCGGCGCGCTCGGCCTGTTCACCGCGGTGCGGGCGCTGCGCGCCGTGGAAAACCGGATCGCCGCCCCGCTCGCCGAAGCAGGATTGACGCTGTACGCCCAGCATGTCGACAAGCTGGACACCGGCGCTTTGGTCGATCTTTTTCGCAGCGAGGAGGATTCCTGCCTGCTCGGCACCGACGCGCTGCGCGACGGCGTCGATGTGCCAGGGCGCTCGCTTCGGCTGGTGGTGTTCGACAAAGTGCCGTGGCCCAAGCCCACCATCCTGCACAAGGCGCGACGGGCCCGCTTCGGGCGCCGCTACGACGACCTCCTCACCCGGCTGAGGCTGAAGCAGGCTTTCGGGCGGTTGATCCGGGGCGCGGGTGACAAGGGCTGCTTTGTCATCCTGGAATCGGCAACACCGTCGCGCCTGCTGCAGGCCTTCCCGCCGGAGACGCCAGTCAGCCGCTGCGGTCTGGCCGAAGCGGTGCGCGAAATCCGTGGGTTTCTTGGTAGTACTGAATCCTGACGTTTGTCGAATCCGGCGATCCCGTGCCAGATTAGCCAGGTTTGATGGGGGGCACGATGAAGCGGATTGTGATGGCAACTATCCTCGCCGCGACCGTGGCTGTGTCGGCACTGGCCGGTGGCACGCCTTCCACAGAAGTGCTCGTGCTTCCACCATTTCCCGGCGGCAAATCGGTGTGGAAGAAAGTCCAAGGCATCGATACAGCGCAACAGCTTTCCTTCATTTGGATTCCTGCGGATCAAACGAAGGACAACGTGACCAACTTGCTAGTCGAGGAAGCCTTTTATACGGCCAAGAACATGGCGCCAGCGCAATTTGCGGCTGGCATGATTCGGACGACGCAGCGGGCCTGTCATGCCGTGGCAGCCTCCGGACCCATCACCCATATGGAAAACGGCTATCCGATCGCCTATGCGCAAATTTACTGCCTGCATCAGAACGGGAAGAACATCGACGTCGACATTTTCCTCAAGGCCATCCAGGGCCGGAAGGCGCTCTACGTCGTGCAGCGCGAATTCCATCGCCCCACCGGATTGAGCCAAGTGCCCGGGGTAAAGGTGTTCCCGAAGGGCCATGAGGCGGAAGCCAAGGCATATATGGAGGCACAGGCCGCAGCGGCCAAATATCTCGACGACGTCCAGCTATGCCCCCCGGCTACCGGTACAGGCAAATGTCCGGTGGAATCGGCGCCGCAACCCGGCAAGTAACGCGAAATCCGTGCATTTCTCGGCCCGGATGCGTGACGGGGGGCTGGCCGGCGGATATGGTCCGGCCCCATGACGAGCGACGAAAACCTGTTCCCCGCGGATGAGCCGGAAAGCTACGGCAAGCATACGACCGGCATCCTGCCCGGCCATGTCCTGAAGCGCCTGATCCGCGCCCGGCGCGAAGTGATGGCCGCCGAAGACATCGACGAAGCCCAGATCCAACCGGCCAGCATCGACCTCAGGCTGGGGCCGGTGGCCTGGCGGGTGCGCGCCAGCTTCCTGCCGGGCCCCAACGCCACAGTGAAGGACAAGCTGACCGACGCGGTGCTGCATGAGATCAGCTTGGAAAATGGCGCCGTGCTGGAGACCTGTTGCGTCTATCTCGTGCCGCTCTTGGAAAGCGACGAGTTCTCCTTCCGGGTTTCCGGCATCGCCAATCCCAAGAGCTCGACCGGGCGGCTCGACGACTTCACCCGGCTGATCACCGATCACGCCCAGGGCTTCGACCGTGTCGAGCCCGGTTACCACGGTCCGCTTTATGCCGAGATCAGCCCCCGCACTTTCCCGGTGCTGGTGCGCAAGGGATCGCGGCTGAACCAACTGCGCGTGCGCCGCGGTTCCCCGCAATTCACCGACACGCAACTCAGGCGCCTACACGCCGAGACGCCGCTGGTGGACGGCGAAGCCGACATCGACAGCGGATTGGGCCTCAGCGTCGACCTCAAGGGCGACGGAACGGCGCGGCATGTGGGATGGCGGGCCAAGCGCCACACCAACATCATCGACATCGACAAGCGCGCCGTACTCGACCCTCGCGACTTCTGGGAGCCCATCGAACCATCGAAATCCGGCAACATCGTTCTGGACCCGGATGAATTCTACATCCTGGCATCGCGCGAAGCGGTGGCAATCCCGCCGGAATATGCGGCCGAGATGGTGCCGTTCAATCCGCTGGTGGGTGAGTTCCGGGTGCATTACGCCGGGTTCTTCGATCCCGGTTTCGGCTATCAACAAGGCCGACCGCCGTCGGCGCGCGGGGTGCTGGAAGTGCGCTCACACGAAGTGCCGTTCATCCTTGAGCACGGGCAAATTATCGGTCGATTGGTGTTCGAGCGGCTCACCGAAGTGCCGGTGGAAGCCTATGGTGAAGGCATTGGGTCCCATTACCAGCGTCAAGGTTTGAAGCTTTCTAAACACTTCATGGATTAACCTTGTCGAATTGTTGCCGTGAATCCACAAGTAGATTGAAAGTTGAGGGGTGAGACGTAACAGCTGTTGCGTCAAATCGCAGAGTTTGGACTACTCCCTCCGCCGCGGATAATAACGGCATTGGGGCTAAAGCTCCGCGGTTAGGGTCCGCATTGAAGGGGGCAGCATGAGGCGGCTACGGCGCGGGAAGCGCGCCGGCCGCCTCATGATTTTCCAGGGTTACGCCAAGCTCCGATTCAATTCTTCGCGAAGGGATGAAAGATCCATTTCACTCCCCTGTAGGGCCGCCATACCGCATTTGAACCTGTTTCTCGTCTGCATAGCTGCCGCTCAACCCGGCCCCGACACGGCCTTCGGCGGCGGCAGGCTGACGTGATGCGAGCGGTGTTAACGGCGGTTCAGTGCTGGCTAGCGGCCGAGTCGTACATGTATTTCTCGCCATAGGCGATGTACATGTGCAGCTGGCGCAGGATGGAAATGCCGATGATCATGTCCGGCGGATTGGGGCCCATATCTGCATCGTGGTCCGGCACCAGAACGATCTGTGGATTGTTCACCACGACATCACCGAAGGTGAGCTTCTTAAACGGGTATTGGCGCGCGGTCTTGATGCCGTTCGGCCCTGGCACGTGTTTAAGTCTGGGATCGTCGTCGCTGATGTCGAAAAGATCCTCGGCCGTTTCCAAGCTCATCACCGCGGAACCACCGCCTCCGGTATCGACCAGCGCCTTCACTTCATGGCCGTCAAGCATCACCGGGATGGTGATGTGGGCCGGATCGGGGCGCGTGATGCGGATCTTCGACACTGGCTGATTGGTCCAATAAACCACCTTGCCTTCACAATGGTCGCGCGAAAACAGGTTGAGCTTGCCGCCCGCGAAATCGAAATCGAGATCGAAATTGGCGAGGAAGTCCGCTCCAAGCGTGCCATCGACATCCGGCGGTAAAAAACCGTCTGGCAACAATGGATAGGTGAGCCTTGGCGCCCTCAAATGGCCCAGCGTGAAACCCGCAAACACCGTATACCGGGTAAGCCTGATGCCACCGTAAACCACGATGCCAGAAGCAGGATTTATTTCAACCGGAAGCCCGAGCTGCTTTGCCTTGCTTTCCGCGAGCACCGTGACGTAGGCACCCGTATCGACCATCATGGTCACCGGCTGGCCATTGATCGAGGCCTTCACCAGGATCTGCGGCGAACCGGGGATCATGTCGAGCGACGCCATCCGGATGAGCTGACACTTCTCTGCCGCAAAACCAGGTTGGGCTGCGAGCACCACCAGCGCCACCGCCAAAAACCACTTGTACATTGTCCCCCCCAACTTACGGCAGGCGCTTCAACTCCGTCTGCGCCGCGAAATATTCGATGAAATTGTGCGGGCACTCGTCGTGAGCCCGCTGGATCAGGCTCTTGGCGCCGGGATCGGCGTGGCCGATCTGCCATTCGCCGAGATAAAAGTCGGCCTCGCACTTCTGCTGCGCCGGAACCTGGCCGTCACCGCGCGCCGCCTTGGCATAGACTTCGTCAGTCTTCATCGTGCCCTGAAAATACTCCAGCAGCGGCTCGGGCCAGTCGTCGAGATCGGCGTCGTCCACGCGCTTGGCGAATGCCGCAGCATCGAAAGTACCGGCGCGAACAGCCGAGATGGCATACCAGATGAGCGGATAGCCGCGCCGCGCGCCGTAATAGCTGTTGGTCGGGGCGAGATCGAAAGCCTTCAGATAGTCCACCGCGGCGGCACCGAAGGCGGCATGACGCCATAGAAACTGGGCCCGATCGCGATAGAGACCGGTGGTAGGGTTGAGGACGACGGCGGCGTTGAAATCGGCACGCGCCGCCTCGTATTTGCCCTGGCAGTCCCGGACATTGGCCCGCAGCACCAAGGCTTCCAGATAGGCTGGGCGCAATTTGAGGGCGTTGTCGAGATCGGCCTCGGCCTTGGCGCATTGACTTTTGCGGGCATAGGCCTGGGCGCGGCCGTAATAGGCAGTCGGCACATAGGTGGCGGCCAGATCCCCCGCCTTGAGCGCCGCTGTAAAGGATTCGATCGCATGATCGGCATCGCCGGCACGCATATATTCATAGGCATGCATGAAATCGTCATAGCCCGCCGCGCAGGCAATGCCGCCCGCCAGACAAGCCGCTATACACGCTGAAACAAGAAACCCGCGCACCATTGCCCCCTTGGGCAAGAGTATAGATGCACGCAGGAGGCGAGGCAAATCGCCCGTTCGCGACTTGGCGCTGCAGCACTCAGTGCGCCGTCGCAGCGATGACGTAGAGCTTGTGTTCCTTGTAGGCAACGTAGAGATGCAACTGGCGCAGCACGTTCAAGCCCACTCGAGCCACTTCGTAGGGAAGTACAGAGTCCTTGCGGTGATCAGATGGGCCTCAACCCCCAGCCGGTCGCCCGCTTAGGACAACCATAAACTGAAGGCGATCCGGTATCGATCACCAGTTTGATGTCACGCCGCGGCGCTGGCGCGGGGATTGTAGTTGAGGATCGGCGCCAGCCAGCGCTCCGCCACGTCGATACTCCAGCCCTTGCGCCGGGCATAGTCCTCGACCTGGTCCTTCTCGATCTTGCCGACACCGAAATAACGCGCGTCGGGATGCGAGAAATAAAGGCCAGAGACCGACGAACCGGGCATCATGGCGAAGCTTTCCGTCAGCTTGACGCCGGCGCGCGCCTCGCCGTCGATCAGGCGGAACAGCGTGCCCTTCTCGGTGTGGTCGGGCTGCGAGGGATAACCCGGCGCCGGACGGATGCCGCGATACTTCTCGGCGATGAGCTCGTCGTTGCTGAGGGCCTCGTCCGGGGCATAGCCCCAGAACTCGCGACGCACGCGCTCATGCATGTGCTCGGCGAAGGCCTCCGCCAGGCGGTCGGCCAGGGCACGCAACAGGATGGCGGAATAGTCGTCCTTGTCGGCTTCGAAGGCCTTGATGCGTGCGTCCTCGCCAAAGCCGGCCGTCACCGTGAAGCCGCCGATGTAGTCCGGCGTGCCGGACGGCGCGATGAAATCGGCCAGCGCCAGATTGGCCTTGCCGCGATCGCGCGTCATCTGCTGGCGCAGCGTGTACAAGGTGGCGATGCGGTCCTTGCGCTCCTCGTCGGCATAGACGGCGATGTCGTCGTCGCCACTGCGGTTGACCGGGAAGAAGCCGATGGCGGCGCGGGCGCGCAGCCATTTTTCGCCGACGATCTTGTCCAGCATCTTCTGCGCATCGGCATAGAGATTGCGGGCGGCGGCGCCGTATTTGTCGTCGTCAAGGATGGAAGGATAGCGGCCAACCAGCTCCCAGGTGTGGAAGAACGGCGTCCAATCGATATAGCGGACAAGCTGGGACAGATCGTAATTGTCGAACGCCTTCACGCCGAGGAAGCTGGGCTTGGCCGGCGACGACCAGTCGAGCTTCTGCTTGTTGGCGCGGGCCTCGCCGATCGGCAGACGGCGGCCGGGTGCCCCCTGCGCCGCATGGGCCTTGGCAATGCCTTCGTATTCGCGGCGGATGTTGGCGACATAGTCCGGCTTCTGCTGCTTGCTGAGCAGGCTGGAGGCGACGCCGACGGCGCGCGAGGCGTCGGCGACGTACACCGTCTGGCCGCGGCGATAGTTGGGATCGATTTTCACCGCGGTGTGGACGCGGCTTGTGGTGGCACCGCCGATCAGCAGCGGCAGATCGAAGCCCTGGCGCTCCAGTTCGGCCGCGACATGGCACATCTCATCGAGCGTGGGCGTGATGAGGCCGGACAGGCCGATGATGTTGGCCTTCTTCTCGCGCGCGGCATCCAGGATTTTCTGCGCCGGGGTCATGACGCCGAGATCGATCACCTCGTAACCGTTGCACTGCAGCACCACGCCGACGATGTTCTTGCCGATGTCGTGCACGTCGCCTTTCACCGTCGCCATGATGATGCGGCCGGCCGGCTCTTTCGCCTGGGCGGATTCCTCTTCCATGTAAGGCAAGAGATAAGCCACGGCCTTCTTCATGACGCGGGCGGACTTCACCACCTGCGGCAGGAACATCTTGCCCGATCCGAACAGATCGCCGACCACGTTCATGCCGGTCATCAGCGGCCCTTCGATGACATCGAGCGGCCGGCTGGCATTGCGGCGGCATTCCTCGGTGTCCTCGGTGACGAAGGTATCGATGCCGTGCACTAGGGCGTGGGTCAGGCGCTCTTCCACCGGCAGCGAACGCCAGGCGGCGTTCTCCACCTCGGCCGTCTCGCCCTTGCCCTTGAACTTCTGGGCGACGTCGAGCAGGCGCTCGGTGGCGTCGGCGCGGCGGTTGAACAACACGTCCTCGATGGCTTCGCGCAGCGGGGTCGGGATGTCCTGATAGACCGTGAGCTGGCCGGCATTGACGATGCCCATGTCCATGCCCGCCTTGATGGCGTGGAACAGGAAAGCCGAGTGCATTGCCTCGCGCACCGTGTCGTTGCCGCGGAAGGAAAACGAGAAGTTCGAGACACCGCCCGAGACATGGACGTGCGGCAGATCCTTGCGGATGGCCTCCGCCGCCTCGATGAAGGCCTTGCCGTAGTCGTTATGCTCCTCGATGCCGGTGGCCACGGCAAAGATGTTGGGATCGAAGATGATGTCTTCGGGCGGAAAGCCGACCTTGTTCACCAGGATGTCGTAGGCGCGCTTGCAGATGGCGACCTTGCGCGCGGTGGTGTCGGCCTGGCCGTCCTCGTCGAACGCCATCACCACCACGGCGGCGCCGTAGCGGCGCACCTGCCGGGCGTGCTCGATGAACGGCTCCTCGCCTTCCTTGAGCGAGATCGAATTGACGATGCCCTTGCCCTGGACACATTTCAGGCCGGCCTCGATGACGCTCCACTTGGAGCTGTCGATCATCACCGGCACCTTGGCGATGTCGGGCTCGCCGGCGATCAGGTTGAGGAAGCGCGTCATGGCGGCCTCGGAATCGATCAGGCCCTCGTCCATGTTGATGTCGATGATCTGGGCGCCGTTCTCCACCTGCTGGCGGGCGACGTCGAGCGCGGCTTCGTAATTGTCGGCGGCGATCAGCTTGCGGAACTTGGCCGAGCCGGTGATGTTGGTGCGTTCGCCGACATTGACGAAATTGGTCTCGGACGTGAGCGTGAAGGGCTCGAGGCCGGAAAGACGCAGGTATTTCGGCTTTTCCGGGATGGCGCGCGGCGTGACGCCTTCCACCGCCTTGGCGAAGGCGGCGATGTGATCGGGCGTGGTGCCGCAGCAGCCGCCGACGATGTTGACCAGGCCCGAACGGGCGAACTCGCCGATCTTTTCGGCCATCTCCTCGGGCGAGTCGTCATAGCCGCCGAATTCGTTGGGCAGGCCGGCATTGGGATGGGCGCTGACCAGGGTGTCGGCCACGGCGGAAATCTCCGCCACGTACTGGCGCAGCTCCTTGGCACCAAGGGCACAATTGAGGCCGATGGCAAAGGCATTGGCGTGACGCACCGAATGCCAGAAGGCTTCGGTGGTCTGGCCGGTCAGCGTGCGGCCGGAAAGATCGGTGATAGTGCCGGAAATCCACACCGGCAGACGTTCGCCCAATTCCTCGAAGGCTTCCTCGATGGCAAAGAGCGCGGCCTTGGCATTCAGGGTATCGAAGATGGTTTCGACCATCAGGACGTCGGCACCGCCCTTGACAAGACCGCATGCGGCTTCACGATAGGTGGTGCGCAGTTGGTCGAAGGTGATGTTGCGGAACGCCGGATCGTTGACATCCGGCGAAATCGACGCCGTGCGGTTGGTCGGGCCCAGAATGCCGGCCACGATGCGAGGCCGGTCGGCTGTGCTGCGGGAATCGCAGATTTCGCGCGCCAGACGGGCGCCTTCGAGATTCAACTCGCCGACCAGATGAGCCAGACCGTAATCGGCCTGGGAGCTCTCGGTGGCCGTGAACGTGTTGGTCTCGATGATATCGGCGCCAGCGTCGATATACGCGTTGCCGACCTGTCGAATAATGTCCGGCTTGGTCAGGGTAAGAAGGTCATTGTTGCCCTTGAGCTCCTGGCCATGGCCGGCAAAACGGGAGCCGCGGAAATCATCCTCGGTGAGCTTGTAACCCTGGATCATGACTCCCCAGGAGCCGTCGAGCAGAAGGACGCGCTTCTTGGCCTCCTCTTTCAGCCAGGCGATACGGGCGGCGCGATCGAAACTCATGCGTTGTCCTTTGGTGCGAGGCCGAGAATTCGGCAGGTGGCGTAGGTCAGGTCTGCCTGATTGAGGGTGTAGAAGTGGAACTGCTCGAAGCCATAAGCGTGCAGCTCGGCGACTTGTTCTGCCAGAACGGCGGAGGCGACGATGCGTCGGCTTTCGAGATCGTGATCAAGGCCGTCGTAAAGCGCGGCCAACCAGGACGGGATGGACGCACCGCAGCGCCCCGCCATGCGGGCGATGCCCTTGAAATTGGTGGTCGGCATCAAACCCGGGATAATCGGCACGCGGATGCCCCAGCGGTCGGCCCGATCGCGATAGCGCGCCAGCGCCTCATTGGAGAAGCAGAATTGGGTGATGGCGCGCGAGGCGCCGGCGTCGACTTTGTGCTTCAAGAGATCCAGATCGTGCTCATAGGAGGGCGATTCCGGATGCTTCTCGGGATAGCAGGAGACCGTCACCGTGAACGCCGCCAGGGCGCGGATGTCTTCAATCAGCTCCGGCGTCGACTGGTAGCCTTCCGGGTGCGCCGCATAGGGCACGCCGGTTTCCGGCATATCGCCGCGCAGCGCCACGATGTGGCGCACGCCCGCCTGCCAGTACTGGCGGACGACCTCGTCAATCTCGCTCTTGGGAGCCGCCACGCAGGTCAGGTGGGCGGCCGGCTTCAGCGTGGTCTCCTGGACGATGCGCCTGACCGTGTGGTGGGTGCGGTCGCGCGTCGATCCGCCCGCGCCATAGGTCACCGACACGAAGTTTGGCGACAGCGGCTCCAGGCGCTTGATGGCGCTCCATAGCTGCTGCTCCATTTCTTCCGTCTTGGGCGGGAAGAATTCGAACGAGACGCCAATCGGGCGGTCACTGGCAACCAGATCCTTGAGACTCATGCCGCCTCCGCACGCGACTTGGCTTCGCTTTGTCCGAGCCAGATTTTCACCGTGATCTTCTCCTTGGATTCCGGGTGGGGTTCGATGGCTTCGCCTGCGATGAACTGAAGGCCCGCTGCCTGGAACCAGCCCTGCACCTCCTTGTCGGAGAAGCCGAGGCGCCGATGCGCGAAATCCTCGCGCAGGAATTCGAGTTCGTGTGGCGCAAAATCGGCTATCAACAGACGACCACCGTCACGCATGACACGGGCGCCCTCCAACACCGCGGCAGCGGGATCATCGAGGTAGTGCAGCACCTGATGGAAGACGACGGCATCGAAGCCGCTCGTTTCATTGCCGGCTTCGAACGGCAGCCGGTAGGTATCGGCCAAGCGCACCTGGCAATGAGCGAGATTGCCTCGCATGAGCTTGTCGCGGGCGATTGCCAGCATTTCCGGGCTGACGTCGACGCCGACGGCGCGGCGCACATGCGGCGCCAGCAACTCCAGCATGCGCCCCGTTCCGGTGCCGGCATCCAGCAACTGCCGGATTGGCTGGTCGGACAACAAGCGGACGATAGCGGCCTCCACCTCGCGGTCAGGCGCATGCAGGCCGCGGATGCGGCCCCATTCGGAGGCGTTGGCTTTGAAATAGGCTGCCGCTTCGGTGGCGCGCTTCTCGCGGATGGCGGCCAGCCGCCTGAGATCGCCTTCCGGCGGCCCCGGCAGCAGTGAAGAGAGGGCGGATCCGAGTGCTTCAGCCCGCCCCTCGTCGATCGCCCGATAGAACACCCAGCTGCCTTCCTTGAAGCGTTCGATGAGGCCGGCACCGCACAACAGCTTCAGGTGTCGTGACACCCGCGGCTGGCTCTGGCCGATGATCTCAATCAACTCACTCACGGTCAGCTCCGCTTGGCGCAGCAACAGCAACAGACGCAGGCGGGTGGGATCTCCCGCGGCCCGCAACATGGCGACTAGCCAGTCCATCACGTCTGCTCCTCATGTCCCCTAAACATATAAACATATCTTTATATGCTTCGTTTGACCACCTGTGCAAGGCGGTCCAAACCTGGGAGCAATGGGTTTGGAATGGGGGATGCTGGGGCCTGCGGTTCCAGAGCGTAAGCCTATGCAAAAATTCATTTTTTTGGTGGCTCTCGGGGTCTGGCTGGCGGGCTGTGCAACGAGCGGAGCGCCACCAACCGATCCAACGGACCCTTACGAAGCGACCAACCGGGAAATATTTGATCTCAATCTCAAAATCGACCGCACTTTCCTGCGGCCTACCGCGGAGCGCTACGCGACTTACGTCCCCGGCGGTCTGCGGGACGCCATCCGCAACGTACTCGACAACCTGCATGCCCCAGTCATCCTAGCCAACGACATCCTGCAGGGCGAAGGCAGACGGGCCGAACAGACCGCAGCCCGCCTGGTGGTCAATTCAACCTTCGGATTGGCCGGTGTGGTGGACGTGGGCACGCGGATGGGCATTCCGGCACACGAGGAGGACTTTGGACAAACGCTCGCAGTCTGGGGGGCTGGCGCTGGCCCTTACCTCATGCTGCCGATGCTGGGGCCGAGCAACCCACGGGATGCGGTCGGCAGGCTCGGCGACGTCGCCCTAGATCCTACGATCTACATCAAAATCAAGCGCCACCTCATCTGGTCTGGCGCCCGCGAGTACGTCACAGTCGTCGATACGCGATCCCGCAACCTGGAAGCATTTGACGACATCGAGCGCAGTTCGCTCGATTTCTATGCCACAACCAGGAGCCTCTACCGTCAGCACCGCGAAAGCGAGATCCGTAACGGAATGCCGCCCACTGCCGGGCCCTGATTCGAGTTCTGCCACGAACTTGCCATAACGTCCGGCCAGCATTACCTCTCATC
>JBJKRM010000461.1:0-4373 GCA_046704685.1 Rhizomicrobium sp. | reverse complement strand
GTCACGTGGTTTGAGATCGAAATGGATGGAGCGGCTCTCGCCCGGCTGCAGATGGACGCGCTGCACGCCGCGCAAAGCGCGGATCGGCATGCCCGGCTGCTTGGGGAAGGCGATATAGAGCTCGGCGACCTCGTCGCCCGCCTTCTTGCCGGTGTTTTTCACATCCACATCAACACCCAGCGTGTCGCCGGCCTTGATTGCCGGTGAGGAGAGCTTGAGGTGGCTATAGGCGAAGGTGGTGTAGGAAAGGCCGTAGCCGAACGGATAAAGCGGCTTGCCCTTGAAATAGCGGTAGGTGCGGCCGAGCCCGGCGCTCATGGAATAGTCATCGAACGGCGGCAGCTGCTTGATGCCGGTGTAGAAGGTCACCGGCAGACGGCCAGACGGATTGTTGACACCCGCCAGGGTCTCGGCAATTGCCGTACCGGCTTCCTCGCCGCCGTACCAAGCATCAATGATGGCATCGGCATGCTTGGCAGCCCAATTCACCGCCAGGGCCGATCCGTTGTAGAGCACCACCGCCAGCGGCTTCCTGGTGGCGGCACGGACGGCCTGCAACAAATCCTCCTCAGGTTTGGGAAGATCAATCCTGGTGCGGTCGCCGCCTTTGAAGCCAGGAACGTCGACGTGCATCTCTTCACCTTCCAGCTGGGAGGTGATGCCAACCACGGCGATCACGACGTCAGCCTTGCGGGCCGCCGCCACGGCCTTGGCCTGCGCGTTCTCGATCTGCTTGGACCACACCAAGCGGATGGCGAGATGGTGCGCAAAGCCGCGCTCGATGGTGACCGCATAGGGATGACCGGCTTCGAGATGCATCTTGACGGTTTTGGGGCCGCGGCTGCCGTCTCCGACATTGACCACCTCCTTGCCGTCGAGCAGAAGCCGGCCAATCGAAGTGTCGAGCCCGATGATGTAGGTACCGCTTTCGGCGGGCGTCAGCGTGCCCGTCCAGCGCACGGCAAACGGTGCGACCGGCGGCAAGTCGGAGGCGTGCTGCAGGCCAATATCGCGGGTGTAATCGACGGTCTTGTCTACGCGAGTCATCACCGGCGAGCCGGAGAAATCCTCATGCGCGAAGAACGCGGCCTTGAGACCGTGCTGGCCGTTGGGGGCGGTAAGAACATCACTGGGAATTGTCTCTTCCGCACGCAAGAAGTTGGTGCCGGCCGCGTAGACAATCTGGGCATTGGGGAACTGCTTCTTCAGGCCTTCCAATGCGGTGACGGCATGAGACGGCGTGCCGTTGTAATTGCCGAGCAGCGGCCTCACTTGATCCGCCAAAGGCCCGATCACCGCGATGCGCCTGACCGTCGGCTTGATCGGCAAGGAGCCGTTGTTCTTGAGCATGACAATGGATTCGCGCGCCAGCTTGAGGGCCAGATTGCGATGGGCCTGAGAGTCGAGATCCGAGTCTGGAACATTGGCGAACGGAACCATCGACTTGGGATCGAACATGCCGAGCTTCATACGGGCCATGAACAACCGCTTCAGCGATTCATCCATGACCTTCTCCGGCAGTAGCCCCTCCTTAACGGCATCGATATAGCGCTGATAGTCGGAGGAATCCTTGGTCTCGACGGAGAAGTCGGCGCAGTCATTGTCGACACCGTGCTTCATCGACACCGCAGCCGCTTCGGCCAGGGTCTTGGTGTAGTGATGGCCGCTGGTGGTGAACTGCTTGAGCTTCAAGCCGCCGTCGATATCGGCGACGGCGTCGCAGTCCGACACCATGTACCCCTTGAAGCCCCAGGCACCGCGCAGCACATCGGTGAGCAGGAAATCATTGGCGCAGGCCGGCTGGCCATTGATGCTGTTGTAGGCGCACATCACCGATCCTGCATGCCCCTCGACGATAGCGGTGCGGAACTGGGCGAGGTAGGTGTCCTCCATGTCGTGCTTGGAAACCTGCACATTGGCGTGATGGCGGGTCGGCTCCGGGCCGGAATGCACGGCGAAGTGCTTGGGCGTGGCGATGGTGCGCAGGTATTTGGGGTCATTGCCCTGCATTCCGGTGACGAAGGCCTTGCCCATCTGGCCCGTCAACCAGGGATCCTCGCCATAGGTCTCCTGGCCGCGACCCCAACGCGGATCGCGGAAGATGTTGATGTTGGGCGACCAGAAGGTCAGCCCTTGATAGATGCCGTGGTCCTTGTTGTAGCCGACTTCGTTGTACTTGACGCGTGCCTCAGTGGAGATCGCCACGGCCATTTTGTGCACCAGTTTCGGATCAAAGGTGGCGCCAAGACCGATGGCCTGCGGGAAGACGGTGGCGATACCGTCACGCGCGACGCCGTGCAGTGCCTCGTTCCACCAGTTGTAGGCCGGGATACCAAGTCGAGGAATGGCGCGCGCCTGATTGACGAGCTGTGAAGCCTTCTCCTTGAGGGTCATACGGGAAATCAGATCGTCGACCCGTTGCTCGAACGGCAATTGCGGGTTGGTGTAGGCCGGCGGTGGCGGTGGAGGCGGCGGCGCCTTGTTATCGTTATCATCCCAGGGCCAATGAAAAGCCGCGGCACCGCTTGTCGACAGCACCAAGAGCGCAGCCGCTGCCGTAGCCGACCGCAGCATCGAACCAAACGATGTCATGAAGAATCCTCCCCGGAGATGTTTTGTTATACGAAATGTATAAACCCAGGAGGACGGGGCCGCAATTAGCAGCCCCAATCCGGCAGTTTGGTGCCGTACCGGAATTGCTAATCAGTCGTGACGATAGTCGTAGCCATTATAACGATACTGGTCGCTGCGACGATAGCGGTCGTTATATCGGCCGCGGTTGCAGCGGCGGTCATATGCCTCGTGCCCGCCGTGCTGGCGCCAGTACGGGGCACCAAGATCGAGTTCGCAGGGATCGGTCACTGCCCCGATTGCCGCGCCGCTGAGCGCACCGATCGCCGCCCCGGTGGCGGCCGTACCCGTTATCGCTCCGATCAGGGCTCCAGCTCCCGCCCCGATCCCCGCACCCGATACGGCACGATCACCCGGAATTGTTCCACATCCTGACAACACCAGGATCGAGGTCACCGTGGCGGCGGTGGCCAGAGAACGTCGCTGGATTATCAAACGCAACATATCCTACTCCCTCTTGTCGCGCGGGGGCTCACTCTTTTGTGAACGTTCGCGACTGCCACGGGTGCCAAGGGAAGGTTGGTGGGGGTGGCGTCCTGACGCCGGCCGAGGGGGCTTTTGGGGGGAGCCGCACGGGGCACCACCACCCACCATTCTGGAAGCCGACAGACGCGGGACCAATCCACGTCGACACGACGGAAAAGAGCAAGCAATCAGGAAATTGTCATGGCATTTCCGCCCTGCCGCGCATGACTGAAAAAGCCTATGCGTGTCCGGCCGGGCCGGTTGTGACCTTGTTGGGACAACCGAAAAGAGTGTCATCATCATCCCGGCAGCTGGCTTGCGGACAGGGAACGGAAAGTTCCAAAACGTGTGTTGGCGACAACAGACAGGAGCAACAGCGAGGCAGACTCCCCAGACGTCAACTTGAACGTTTGAGCAAAGCTGTATCGTGACGCTATGTATGCTTCACAGCGCGTGTTATTCCTGACGGTGGTGCAAACAGATGGCGCTTCGGCGCAACCCACAGGACAAGCCTGCCATCACCAGCGGAGAAACGTGAATGCCGGATTCTTGCGTACTGCGTTCGCGAGAAGCGCACGTCGCGGCTCCTGCGCGGACTTTATGGATCGCGATAATCGCCGGAACCGCATTGATGCTTTGCGGTTGTTCGACTTTTCGAGAACTGCGCGGCATTGTGGCGTCGCCCCCCTCAAAACCGATCGCGCATCAGACCCCATCCACTGCACGCCGGAAAGAGGTGCCAATACCGACCAAACCACGACGCCAGGCACGCAAGGCCCATGAAAACAAGGAACCCGAACGTGTTGCATCGATCGATCCCAAGAGCCTTATCGGCCTTGCTCCGTCCGCCGTGGAACGACTGCTTGGCACACCAAGCCACGTCAGCAAGGTTGATCCATCGCTGGTGTGGACCTATGCGGGCCAGGGTTGCACGTTCCGGGTCTTCTTCTATCCAGACATCAAGACGACCGCGTTTCATGCCCTCAAATATGCGAGTTCGGGCGATGAACGGGCCAACTGCATCCGCAGCATCCTGACGGTGAAAAGCAATGGACCAAGTTAACCACCTGTCCAATCGTGGCCATATTCTCGTCGTCGATGACGACGAACTATTCCGGGAGTCGGTCAGCACCAACTTGATCGACGCCGGCTATTCCACCAACGCCTTCGCCGATGGCAGCACCGCCGTAAGCTATCTCACGTCCGGCCCCAACGCTGACATCGTGCTTCTGGACTGGAAGATGCCAGGCATGACCGGAATCGAAGTGCTGCAGCGG
>JBJKRM010000460.1:0-4902 GCA_046704685.1 Rhizomicrobium sp. | reverse complement strand
CCGCCCCTTTGTCTTTCGCATCGCAGGGCAGTTCGCTCTCAAGGGCTGGGTCAGGAACGGCGCCGGCCGGGTGCATATTCATGTGGAAGGCGAACGCGCGGCCATCGTGGGTTTCGAACGGGCCATCGTCGATCAGGCGCCGCCGCTCGCGAAACCGCACATCGAAACGACAATGGATGCACCGTGTGAAGGACCACAAGACTTCCACATCCTGGTAAGTGAATCCGACGAATGCGTGGACGTCCATCTGCCCGCCGACCTGTTCTGCTGCGAGGATTGCCTTCGGGAACTACAGTCGCGGAACGAACGGCGCTTTGGCTATCCCTTCACCAACTGCACGCCTTGCGGGCCGCGCTACACCATCATCAAGGCGCTGCCTTATGACCGCGCCAATACCTCCATGGCCGGCTTTGCGCTTTGCGACCGCTGCCGCGCCGAGTATGAGAATCCGCGTGACCGCCGGTTTCATGCCGAACCGATCGCCTGTCCCGATTGCGGGCCGCAGCTCATCTTCCGCCACAGTGGCGCAGCCGACCGGATGGGCGCGGCCGCTCTTGAAGCGACAACTGCGCTGTTGAAGAGCGGCGGCATCGTCGCGGCCAAAGGCGTGGGTGGCTATCACCTTCTGTGCGATCCCTGCAACGACACGGCGGTGCGGCGATTGCGTGCCCGCAAGCATCGGCCGGACAAGCCCTTGGCGGTCATGGTGCCGCAGAGGGGTACCGATCTGCTGGATGAAGTCCGGCGATACGTCAGGCTGACCGATGCGGACGCTGTGGCGCTGGGCGATCCCGCCCGCCCTATTGTCCTGGCCCGGCGGCGCGAGGACTGCGCGTTCAGCCCTGCCATTGCCCCCGGCCTCAGCGAAATCGGCTTGTTCCTGCCCTACAGCCCTTTGCATCACTTGATCCTGGAAACCTTCGGCGGACCGCTGGTCGCCACCTCCGGCAATATCAGCGGTGAGCCTGTGATCACGGACAATGACGAGGCCGAACGGCGGCTTTCGACGATCGCCGACGCCTTCCTGCACCATGACCGGCCGATCGTGCGGCCGGCAGACGATTCCGTATTGCGAATGATCGCCGGGAAAGCGCGGCCGATCCGCATCGGGCGGGGATACTCGCCTCTGGAGATCACGCTGTCGCGCGCGTTTTCCGAGCCGACGCTGGCGGTGGGCGGTCATATGAAGGGCGCCATCGCGCTCGGCTGGGGCCGCCGCATCGTCGTCTCGCCGCATATCGGTGAGCTCGACAGCCCGCGCAGCCTTTCCGTCTTTGAACAGGTGATCACCGATCTTGCGGCGCTCTATCGCGTTGATGTCCGCCGCGTCGTCTGCGACGCCCATCCGGGGTACGCGAGCACGCGCTGGGCCAAAGCGAGCGGCTTGCCCCTCGCAGAGGTGCAGCACCATGCGGCGCACGCCTCGGCCGTTGCCGGAGAGCATCCCGAGGTCGGCCGCTGGCTTGTTTTTGCCTGGGATGGCATAGGCCTTGGTGAAAACAGCGAACTGTGGGGTGGCGAAGCCTTGGTCGGCCACCCCGGAGCGTGGCGCCGTGCCGCCAGTATGCGCCCCTTCCGCCTTTCGGGCGGTGATGCGGCGGGCCGTGAGCCCTGGCGCTCCGCCGCGGCACTGATGTGGGAGACCGGGCGGTCCTATGTCCCGCGCGTCGAAGGCGCCGGATTGGCGGCCCAGGCCTGGGCGAAAGGCGTGAACACCACCGCAAGCTCGTCGGTAGGGCGACTGTTCGATGCCGCAGCTTCGCTGGTCTTGGCCGTGGAGGTGACGAGCTTCGAAGGCCAAGGCCCCATGCTGCTCGAAGCCTGTGCCTGTGATGCGTCGGGGGATTCGCTCCCCTTGTCGCGCGATGTGGATGGGGTTTGGCGCGCCGATTGGGAACCGCTGCTCGATATTCTCACCGATGCATCTATCACCACCCAACTGCGCGCCGGCACCTTTCATGAAACGATGGCCAGGACTCTGGTGGCGCAGGCTCTCGCAATTCGTCACGAGGCGCCGTTCGAGGCCGTTGGTCTTTGCGGCGGCGTGTTCCAGAACAAGCGGCTCGCCGAACGGGTGTTGGCGCTCCTCGCAGAGCAAGGGATTGCGGCCCACCTGCCCGAAACGGTCCCGGCCAATGATGGCGGACTGGCTTTCGGTCAGCTCATCGAGGTACTCGGAAGGGGGAATTGATGCTCGACACACATATCACCCTCGCCCACGGCAATGGCGGCCGCTACATGCGTGAGCTGATCGCAGAGATCTTCGCGCGGCATCTGGCCAATCCCGCACTCGACACATCCCTCGACGCCGCACCTTTTGCGCTGCCCGCTGGAAAAGTGCCCGTCATCACCACCGACGGATTCACGGTCCAGCCGCTCGAATTCCCCGGCGGCGATATAGGGTCCCTCGCCGTCAACGGTACGGTCAACGACCTGGCGGTGAGCGGCGCCGAACCCAGACTGTTGACGCTGAACGCCATCATCGAGGAAGGACTCGAGACGGCATGCCTCGACCGCATTGTGACGAACCTTGCCAAGGCGGCGCGGGCTGCCGGCGTCGCTGTCGTGGCGGGCGACACCAAGGTGGTTCCGCGCGGCCAAGGCGGCGGCCTTTATCTCGCCACGACCGGCATCGGATTGCGCAGTCCCGATTGCGACCTCAGCATGAAGAATATCCGCCCCGGTGACGTAGTCCTGGTTTCGGGAACCGTCGGCGATCATGGCGTGGCGGTGATGCTGGCGCGCCAGGAATTCGAGATGAAGGGGACGCTGGCCTCCGATTGCGCCCCCGTCACCACGCTGGCGCTTCCCATTGTTGGGCTTGCCGGTGTCCGGTTCATGCGCGATCCGACCCGCGGTGGGCTTGCCACCGTGGCCCACGAGATCGCCGCCGCGACCGGGCTCACGCTGCGCTTGTCGGAACCCGCCGTCCCGGTGCGGGGCAGCGTGCGTTCGGTGTGCAAGATGCTTGGCTATGATCCCTATTACCTGGCGTGCGAAGGACGCGTCGCGGCCGTGGCGTCCCCGGCGGCAGCCGCCCACATTCTTGATCTTTGGCGAGCGCTTCCCGAAGGCGAAGCAGCCGCAGCGATTGGCACGGTCGCAGCCGGCGGTCCGTCGGTGGTCCTGGAGACTGA
Source organism: Rhizomicrobium sp. (assembly GCA_046704685.1). Classification (GTDB taxonomy): domain Bacteria; phylum Pseudomonadota; class Alphaproteobacteria; order Micropepsales; family Micropepsaceae; genus Rhizomicrobium. Next base: position 1,765 of record JBJKRM010000460.1, on the reverse strand, counting down.
GATCGGCGGCGAACGCTTCCTCGGTCAGCTGGAAGACGATCCGCTGCCGCGCATCTGTTGAAACGCGACAATGGCTGCAGCCGATCCGTGATAGGTCCGCCTGAACCGAATGCGGATTCTACAGCGCCATTCCTCTGGAGCGGCTTCCAATTCTAGCTTGCCGCCGTGCGACCAGGCTCGCTGTGGCCCATCCGAAGGGCTCTGGCAAACACCTTCAACTCACCGAGATGCAACAAGGTTCAAGGGACGTCTCGGTGACCTGGCCCGCTTCCGCATCCTTCGCCAGCTTGCGGAAGCGCTGCAAAATCCACTCGGTGTAGCCGTTGGGCTGCTTGAAGCCTTCGACAATCAGCGCTGCGGCGGCGCGGAAGGCCGGCGCGTCCCAGTTCTCCGCCATGGGGCGGTATGCCGGCTCGCCCGCATTCTGCTCGTCGACGACGCGCGCCATCTCCTCGAGCGTCATCAGCACCTGCTCGCGCTGGCACACGCCATGGCGCAGCCAGTTGGCGACATGCTGGCTGGATATGCGCAAGGTGGCGCGATCCTCCATCAGGCCGACATTGTTGATGTCCGGCACCTTGGAGCAGCCCACGCCCTGATCGATCCAGCGCACGACATAGCCGAGGATGCCTTGAAGATTGTTCTCCAGCTCCTTCTGGATCTCCCATTCGGTCGGCCGGCGGCCCTCCATCAGCGGCAGGACGAGAAGCTCGTCCACCGGCGGGCACGGCCCGTCCTGCAGGGCGTCTTGCACGGCGGCGACATCGGCCTCGTGATAATGCAGCGCATGGATCACCGCCGCGGTCGGTGAAGGCACCCAGGCCGTGTTGGCGCCGGATTTCGCGTGGGCGATCTTCTCCTTGTAGAGATCGGCCATGCGGTCGGGCTTGGCCCACATGCCCTTGCCGATCTGCGCCCGCCCCTTGAAGCCGCACCGAAGACCGATGGCGACATTGCGCACTTCATAGGCCTTGAGCCAGCGCGTGTCCTTCATGTCGTTCTTGGGGATCATCGGCCCGGCTTCAAACCCGGTGTGGATTTCGTCGCCGGTGCGGTCGAGGAAGCCGGTGTTGATGAAGGCGATGCGATGGCCGGCAGCGCGGATGCAGGCCTTCAAATTGACCGATGTGCGCCGCTCCTCGTCCATCAGGCCCATCTTGATGGTGTGCGGCGGCAGGCCGAGCGCCTCTTCCACCCGATCGAACAGCCGCGCGGCGAAAGCGACCTCCTCCGGGCCGTGCATCTTCGGCTTGACGATGTAGAGCGAGCCGGTCGCGGAATTCGAGCCGTTCTTCAAGCCATGCATGCCGATGGCGGCGGTGATCATGGCGTCGACGATGCTTTCCGGCGCCGGGCGGCCGTCGTCGAGCAGGACGGCATCGCTCATCAGCAGAGGACCGACATTGCGCACCAGCTTCAGCGCCCGGCCCGGCAGCACCAGCGGCGAACCGTCCGGTGTCACATAGCGCCGGTCCTGGTTGAGGACCCGCGTCAGCTGGCGGCCGCCCTTGGCGAAACGGGCGGTGAGCGTACCCGTCATCAGGCCGAGCCAGTTGCGGTAGGCCGCGACCTTGTCCTCGGCATCGACTGTGGCAACGGAGTCTTCCAGATCCATGATCACCGTGGTCGCCGCTTCGAGGATCACGTCGCTGATGCCCGCGGCATCGGATGCGCCGACCGGATGCGAAGGGTCGATACGGATCTCGATGTGAAGGCCGTGATGGCCCAGCAGGATGACCGTGGGCTCCTGCGCACCGCCGCAAAA
>JBJKRM010000459.1:0-5166 GCA_046704685.1 Rhizomicrobium sp. | reverse complement strand
GTCGAGTGTCCAGTCGCCGAACCGGATGCGCGCCGCCGAGGGCGGCTTTTGGCGCGGCGGTAACGCCTGCGTGCGCCGCAGAACGGCTGCCACGCGCGCGATCAATTCGCGCGGACTGAACGGCTTAGGGATGTAGTCGTCGGCGCCCATTTCCAGGCCGACGATGCGATCGACTTCCTCGCCGCGTGCGGTGAGCAGGATCACCGGTGTCTGCGAGGACTCGCGAACAGAGCGACAGAGGCTGAGTCCGTCTTCACCAGGCATCATGATGTCGAGTACCACGAGATCGATGGCGGATGCCTTCATCACCTTGCGCGCTGCTGCGGCATCGGAAGCCGTGGTGGCGCGATAGCCGTGCTCGCGCAGATAGCGCCCCAGCGGTTCGCGGATGTCTCGTGCGTCCTCCACCACCAGGATGTGTGGTTTTGAGTCGTCCTTGTTCATAGTGCCGGATTCTAGCATGCCTCATTGTCCGGCTGCCGCTTATGGCTCGCAAACGCGTAATTGTTGCGAAGTGTGTCGGGACCTAACGCAACTGCGATCTTGCGAAAACTGTTTTTTGTTCTGGGAAAGTTCTGACACGACCACAGGTTGATGCTGGCGGCGCCTATTCGACGGAGCTTTCCATGAAAACGACTCTGAAGATTGCCCTGCTTCTTGGGGTGGTGACCGTCATCTCGAGTGCGGCGGCCGAGCAACGCCGGAGCAGCGGCGGGCCGCTGCAAGGGTTTGAGCGGGCGACCGAGCGCGCCGCTGACCGCTTGCAGCGTGAGTTTGACCTGAACAAAGACGGCAGCGTGACGCAGGATGAAATGAACCGGACACTTGGGGCGCGGTTCGCAATGGCGACGCATCATGGGCCGAAGATGACGATGGACCAGTTCATGGCCGTGCGCGCCAGCGCCTTTCGCCGCTACAACGACGCCATGTTCAAAAGGCTGGACTGGAATGGAGATGGCAAGCTCAGCCTTGCCGAGTTTGCCGCACCGCAGCACGTCCGGTTTGTCACCATGGATCGCGACGGGACCGGCCATCTCTGGTGCGCTTTGCGGCCTGGCGCCAGCGGCCGGGTCGGTCTGTCTCGATTTTGCGCCGACAACGATTTGAACATGGACGGGCAGGTGACCCGGGTGGAGTTGGATGCATCGATCGCCAAGCGATTTGCCTCCGCCACGGGAGGGGCGCCGGTCATGACGCCGGCACAGTTTGCGACCAGCGAACAACAACGTTTCGCCACCACCAACGCCCGGACGTTCCGGCGCCTCGACGCGGATAACGACGGTCGGCTCACCATCCGCGAATTCGCTGATACGGAGCTAAAGCTGTTTGCACGGCTCGACAAGAATAACGACCACGTTCTGGCTCCGTCGGAGCTGCGCAATACCAGAGCCAAGCGCGGCAGTCGCAGGCGTTACGACTGAGGCGGTTTGCGCAATACCTCCGTGATCTGCGCAATGATCGAGAGGGCGATTTCTTCCGGCGCTTTGGCCCCGATGGCGAGGCCAACCGGGCCGTGGATGCGCGCGAGCGCTTCTTCCGAGAAGCCGCGCGCCCTCAGGCGCTCGAGACGGCCGGCTTGCGTTTTCTTCGATCCGAGCGCCCCGATGTAGAACGCATCGGAAGCCAGCGCGACGGCTAGAGCTGGATCGTCGATCTTGGGGTCGTGCGACAGCGTCACCAGGGCACTGCGGTGCCCCAGTGGCGCCTGCTGCAGGACCTCGTCGGGGTACTGATGTGATAGCGCCACGCCGGGGAAGCGGTCGGCGGCCGCAAAAGAGGTGCGTGGATCGATCAGCCGGACCCGATAGCCACTGAGGGGAGCCAATTTGACCAGGGCTTGGGCGACATGCACCGCGCCCACAATGACCAAATCGACCGGCGGATTGTAGACACAGAGAAACCACGCGCGGTCCCTCACCGTCGCCGGCATGCTGCGGTCGATGCGAACGGCCTCGGCCGCCGCCAGGGCAAGCGGCGTGTTCCTGTCCAGCGGATCCACCAATTGCGCGTCGCCCGTTTCCAGATCGACAGCCCGCACAACCGGGCGCGCCTGCCGCCGCACCGCGTTGAGGGCAAAGAGAATCTCCCGCGCGGCATCCGATGTGATCGGCTCGACATAGACCTCGATGCGTCCGCCACAAGCCAGCCCCACCGACCACGCTTGCTCGTCCTGCACGCCGAACGCGAGCCGCCGGGGCGGGCCGTCACGCATCACCGTTTGCGCCGTTTCGATGACAGCACCCTCGACACAGCCACCCGAGACCGAGCCGACGAATGCGCCGTCGTCGCGCACGGCGATCTGACTTCCGGCGGGTCTTGGCGCGGAGCCCCAGGTGTTGATGACGGTCCCCACTGCCACGGAACGCTTCTGCCGGAGCCACTGCTCGGCCGCCTCCAGGGCGTCGGTATCCTGAGCGATCATGGGGGCTCCGTTGCGACTTGTTTTGTTTGGGGCGAACTTTTGATCAGGGGAATCTCCGCCACCCGGCGTGCTGGATCAATGCGCAGCGGTGACGCCACTGCGGGAAAACCGCTGCGACGACTTTTGGGTGCGTGTCACAGGCGTCGGTGCAGGCTCCGGGACACCATCAACCGACTCACACTGCCCACCTTTCGGGCAGGGACACCTGTGCCCATCAAGGTACAACCTGAAGGTAAGACAGATCGCGCGCCAAGCCTTCCCACTAAGGGCATGTTTTCACTGACTTTCCCACATGAAGATGCATTGCAATCTCAGATTGAAATATACCTCACGCTATGCGACAGTTTGGCTTCACTCCGTAGGGGAGCTGTGTTAACCTTATTTTTACCATCATGAGTTCGAGGAAGGGGATGGAGACAAGTCTTTCGGCTTCTTCGGTAGGGGAGGCCACACAGGAGATCGTCGGTCAAATCAAGTGGTTTGATATTGCCAAGGGGTACGGCTTCATCAAGCCCAACGGCGGTATTCAGGGCGACATCCTCCTGCACCAAACATGTGTGCGGCAGTCCGGCTTTAAGGCGGCCTATGAGGGCGCCCACGTCGTCTGTGAAGCGGTGCAGGGCCCCAAGGGGCTCCAGGCGCGCCGGCTGCTCTCTCTCGACAACACCACGGCCCAAGCGACGGAAGCCTCGGCGCAGCGCGCGGCGCGCTATACGGCCGAGCCGCGGGGGCCCGCCTTCGATGCCACGGTGAAATGGTTCAATCGCGGCAAGGGGTACGGCTTCGTTTCGCGCGGCCCGGACACCCCGGACGTCTTCGTTCACATGGAAACATTGCGGCGAAGCGGTATCCGGGAGTTGCGCCAGGGGCAACGGGTGCGGGTGCGCGCCGGCGATGGCCCCAAAGGCGAGTTGGCGGCGGAAATTACCGTTCTGGACTCCTGAAAAGGCGTTCTTTGGTGTATGTGCTGCGCCACCTGATGTGTGGGTGGAGTGCTTCCATGCGTGCATTGTTCGCGGCCGCTGTGGCGTTGGTGGTTCTGTCCAGCTGCTCGCCGGGACAGGATAGTAGCGGTCTTCCGACCACACAGATCACCATCGATACCGCTCATGGACCAGCCACCTTCAAAGTGGAAGTCGCTGCCGATGAGACCTCGCGTAAGAATGGGCTGATGCACCGCAAGACGCTGGCGCCCAACGCCGGCATGTTGTTCGACTTCCATAAGGAAGGCTTCCGTTCGTTTTGGATGAAGAACACGCCGCTTTCCCTCGATATGATCTTCATTCGAGGCGACGGCACCATTTCGACGATTGCAGAGAACACGATTCCCTATTCCGAGGATCCTATCTGGTCCAGCGAACCGGTCCGTGCCGTCCTGGAGATCAACGGTGGGCGCTCCCGGGAACTGGGCATCGAACCGGGAGACAAGGTTCATGCCAAGATCTTCGGGAACGGCTCCTGAGGGTGTTGCAGTGTGGCCTAGCTTTCGTGTACGGCGTTCGGTGGAGACGCGGGAGCGTGTCTTACGGGGCGTAGCGCAGTCTGGTAGCGCATCTGCTTTGGGAGCAGAGGGTCGCGTGTTCGAATCACGCCGCCCCGACCAGGTTTCGCTCCCGGCAGACGGCTCGCCGATCGGCGAGGGCGGGCTGTCCGCCTCGACTAACGGATAGGAGCCTTCATTGCGCGCACGCATCTATCAGCCGTCCAAGAATGCCATGCAGTCTGGCAAGGCCCGTACCAAGGCGTGGGTGCTGGAGTTCGAGCCGGCAAGTCCGCGGCGGATCGACCCCCTGATGGGCTGGACAAGCTCCACGGACATGCTGTCGCAAGTCCAGCTGGAATTCGACACCAAGGAGGAAGCGGCGGCGTACGCCAACAAGAACAATATCGCCTACGACCTCTTCGAACCGCACAGACCCAAGCCCAAGCCCAAGGCCTACGCGGACAATTTCCGCTATGATAGGAAAGTGCCCTGGTCGCATTGACCATTGGCCCCGTAGCTCAACTGGATAGAGCAGCTGCCTTCTAAGCCGCAGGTTGCGTGTTCGAGTCACGCCGGGGTCGCCAGCTCGCGCTGCTGCAGCCAGAACAAAAAGATGACAGATAGGACAGGTTGCCGCCGGTTGACGTAGCCTGCTCACAAGCTAAAAGCCCCGCCCTGAAACGGGGTTCTTCATGAAGATCGTCGGCGGAAAATGGTCGAATTGGTCGGGAAGCGTCAGCTTCCGTCCGAACGGCGTTGTGGCACCGAAGGACGAGGTGGAACTGGCTGCCGCGGTGCGCCAAGCGGAAGGCCGTGTGCGCTTTCCAGGAACCGGCCACTCCTTCACGCCGCTGAACCAGACCGACGGCACCTTGATCGACCTTTCGGCGTTCGTCGGGCTGAAGGGTTTTGACGCCGAGCGCGAAGTGGCGGCGATTGCCGCAGCGACCCCGTTGTGGGGCATCGGCTCTCTGCTGCATCCGCTCGGTTACGCCCTCAACAACATGGGCGACATCGATCGCCAGACGCTTGGTGGGGCTGTGGGGACGGGGACGCATGGCACAGGCCGGACGTTGGGCAGCTTTTCGGCGGATGTCGCGAGCTTTCGCCTGCTACTGGCCACCGGTGAGGTGATCCACTGTTCTCCGGATGAGAACGCCGACATCTACCAGGCCGGTCGGGTTTCGATGGGCATGCTGGGTGTCATGACCGAGATCGATATGAAGGTGCGCCGGATTTACAAGCTGCAGCGCAAATACTT
>JBJKRM010000458.1:0-3284 GCA_046704685.1 Rhizomicrobium sp. | reverse complement strand
TGCCGTTCTACTCACGCTCATTGCGCTCGTGGGCGGCCGCATTGTTCCTAGTTTCACGCGCAACTGGCTGGTAAAGAACAGACCCGACTCTACGGTACCCGCGCCGGCCGACACGCTCGATCAGACCGCCCTGCTGATGATCGCTGTGAGCCTTGCGCTCTGGACCGTCCTGCCTGATGAGACTCTCACATCAGTCGCCCTGACGATCGGTGGCTTCGCTGCGGCAGTTCGGTTGACGCGTTGGCGCGCGCACAACACAAGAGCAGAACCACTGCTCCTAGTCCTTCATGTCGGCTATGGCTGGTTGGCGGTTGGTCTTCTGCTCCTTGGTTTCGATGGGGTGTTTGAGTTCATGCCGCAGACGGCAGCGCTTCATGCCTCGACGGTCGGCGCCATCGGCACGATGACATTGGCGGTGATGACCCGTACTGCGCTTGGACACACTGGACGGCCGCTGACGGCAGGCCCAGGCACAAACGCCATTTATGTGCTGATTTCTCTGGCAGCCATTCTGAGGTTGGCGGCGCCGTTTTCGGCGGAGCAAATGCCGCTCGTCTTGTCCGCCGCCGGCGTCGCCTGGAGCTCCGCCTTCCTCCTGTACGCCATATTTTACGGCCGGGTCCTGTCTCTACCGCGGATCAAGGGGAAAAACGTGAAGCCGATCTAGCTCGCGGAGCTGCGTTTCGTCATCCTGCCTTCGGAAGCCCTCTGGCTTCTTCCCGGGTCAGGTTGATGTGGTAGCCGCCCCTTTCCCTGAATTTCAATTTGCTTACCGGGAGCAACACCTTGACCGTACCGACGCCGAGCCGTTTCTCGACAAGCATGACGGCGGCGCGGCGGCCGTTCTTGGTTCGCGACATGGACAGGACCGTTCCGACATAGCTGCCATTCGGGCCGTAAATCCTCTTGCCGCTCAAGTTTGCTTTCACCTTCACAGCGTGCGTTGCATGGTGGTGGTGATACCTGGCCACCGCCGGCGCGGTGCACACAATGGCCAGTGAAAACACGGCCAAAATCGCCATATACCTATTCATGGTCACCTCATCACGGCGTCCGCAATAGGAAAACGCATGAAATCATGGTCGGGTTCAGCGCCATTGCCAGCGCCTTCACGCAAATCTGAATGCGCAAACCATCATAACTGCACGCTATTTCAGCTTACGTGGCGCCGATCTGCTCGATCATCCAGGTGATCTCGGTGATCTCGTTCTTCACCGATCCCGCCACCACCAGTTGCTCGGTGCGCCGTACCAAGCCGCTGCCCAGATAGACACTCTCCTCCACACTCGTCGGTGCACTGGCCCGGAAGCGCCAGCCCTCGCCATTCGGCAGCTTGAGAATGACATCACCGCTTTGGGCGGTGGAGACGCGCACGTCGGGATGGACATGGAAGCGGATCGCGAAGGACACCGCCTCCTTGTGCTCGTGCAACGGTATCAGACGGTCGGCGCCCGACAGCGCCAGACCGTGGGGGGACAGCGTGAGTTCCCGCTCGTGCCGGACGGCGAAGGGATTCAGATAGCCATCGTGGCTGGCAATGGCTGTTGTGCCCTTTTCGGTCTCCAGGCGTCGTGTCTCGATGTGCTCAGGGCCGTGCACCAGACGCGGACCGAGGCACCTGCGGATCCAACCTTCACGCACCACCACAGCACTCGAAGTGTCGGCCACTGTCACCGTCGAATGGGCGGCTGTGGCACGTAAAGCCTTCTGCCAACGGCGATGCGCGGCCAACTCCGCGGTGCCGCAATTGACAATGATGCGCTGCGGCCCCGCGCTGAGTTCGAAGGCCAAACAGCCGGCATGGGCGTTGATCGAGAACGGACCTGGCGGCGGCGTACCACAATCGAACAGCACCAGCGTGCGGTCGGCACTCATGCGGTGATAAGCCGAATGCCGCGCATATGCGAAGGGCTGTCCCTTCACGTCGTCACGTTGCAACAGGCTCTGCACCATGCGTGCGTCGCTCTCCGCCCCGCCATTGAACAAGGCGAGTGCGCCATCGCCGTGGCGGAAGAAGCGGATCATTGGCGTCATGCGGTCATGGGCGCTGCGGATGCCTTGCGGCACCGGATGGCCGACCGCTGCCAAGGCCTCCATCACCATGATCACTTGCCGGTAGACCAGAAGGAGTTCTTCGGGAGAGCGTGTGATATGGCCGCCATCAGGGAGAATCTGCCGCGCCAGTTCGGTTTCCAGCCGCTCCAACCCTGCCTCAAGCCGCTTTGGGCTATCGTCCAGACAGGCGCCCGACAGAGCCAGCGCCGCCGCTGCCTCCAGACGGGGCAACCCATCGGGCGCCTCGCCTGCGATGCGCGCCAGCATGCGCGACTGCTCGCGCAGGGAGACGAACACCTTCGAACGCCACATCATGTCCGAATTCAGGATGATGAATCGGCCATAGCTGAAGATCGCCAGCAACCGGCGCGCCATTACATGCGGCAGCCAAGCCGGCTCGGTGTACTTGGAATTGCGCTTCAGCCATTGAGTAACGAGGTTGGTCGCCAGGGTGCGCGCGGCGTCGCCACCAGCCGCCGCCAGCGGCGGCAACCAAGCGAAGCCGTGCAGCGTCTCATTCCATTGCGTCGATGGCGGCTGGTGCTCAAAGATCGATTTATTACCCGCATCAAGGCTCTCGCCCTGGAACTTAAAGCGCCCGCGCAACAGCGCGTCGGCGTCATCCAGGCGACGCGGCAGGACGTCCTGGGGCTGGTGGGCGATGCGGTCGGCCAGCGTGCCAAGCAGGAAGCGGCGGTAAAGCCAAGTGCGCCGATACCAGCGCCGCCACCCACCCATGGCACGCCAAGCCGCAGCCTTCAGAGCCTCCGGCAGAAGGGCGAAGGGCGGCCTGGAGCTCTTTGTCCGGCGCGCTGCCACAGCGCTAGTGTCCCGATTCCAAAATCCGCATCATCTCTATATCAGCCTCGGGATAAATTTCGGAATCGAGAGGACACAGACCATCAATTGAATCCCACCGCCGGTTTCGGTTTCGACGTTCGCGCATCCACGCATATCGATGGTTTCGTGAACCTCGAAACCTCGGCGCTAGCCCCGCAAGGCCGTGATGTTTGAGGCGTAGCATTTCGGCCCGCCGCGGAACACGGCCGTTCCCGCGACAAGCACATTGGCACCGGCATTGATCACCCGCCGGGCCGTCTGCTGGTTGATGCCGCCGTCGACCTCCAGCGCGATGTCGCGCCCGGTCTTGGCGATGCGTTCCGCCGCCGCCTCTATCTTCCTCAGTTGACTGGAGATGAAGCTCTGGCCGCCGAAGCCCGGGTTCACCG
>JBJKRM010000457.1:0-2630 GCA_046704685.1 Rhizomicrobium sp. | reverse complement strand
GATTAACTCTTGCGAAACCGTTAGGCTTTCCTATTCTGTAGCTCTGTGAAGCGGCCCCGCGGCCTGCTGGGAGGATTGCCCCTGCGCTCATAAGACGAAACACGTTTCGCGAGGCAGGACAGAACCTCGCGAAATGCAGTTCCGCGCGGACGTAATGAGAGGAGAGAGTCATAGTCCCCAGACGTTTTGCAGCGCAGGCGCCCGCGCCTGCCAAAGACGGTCCTCGTGTCAACGAGGACATCTACGCTCGGACCATCCTGTTGATTGGTGACGACGGTCACAAATACGGCGAGATCGGCACCGACGAAGGGCGCGCCATCGCAGAGGAAAAGGGCCTCGACCTGGTCGAGGTTTCGCCGGACGCCAAGCCGCCCGTCGTCAAGCTGATGGACTACGGCAAATACAAATACGAGCAGCAGAAGAAGGCGGCCGAAGCCCGCAAGAAGCAGAAGGTCATCGAGATCAAAGAGATCAAGATGCGCCCCACCATCGACGATCACGATTACGACGTGAAGATGCGTTCGATGCGCCGCTTCTTCGACGAAGGCGACAAGGTCAAGATCACGCTGCGCTTCCGAGGCCGCGAGATGGCCCACCAGCATCTCGGCATGGCCCTGATGAACCGCATCCAGAAGGACACCGAGACCATCGCCAAGATGGAGCAGTGGCCCAAGCTCGAAGGCCGCCAGATGATGATGGTGCTGGCACCGCGATAAGCCACTGCATCACCGGCAGAAACACAAAACCCTCGAGCTGAGCTCGAGGGTTTTGCTTTTGTTGTTATACTTTCCCTTGAAGCGGTGTTGTACCCCTACAGAAACCGTGAAGCCGTCCGGAACACCGTGTTGCCGATGTCCTGCAGCGGTCCGAGCGGCGTGATGCTGTCGTGCGAATCCTCGATGCGCGGACGCCCGCTCATCAGCTTGTAGGCGACATGCCCGTCCTGCATGAGAAGCACGACCTGAGCGGACCAGCCGGTATCAATGGTCCGACGCTCGAAACCGAGAAGATCCAGGAAGAAGTTGCCAGTACGCCGCGACTCGATGTGTTGCGGATGAAAGACGAACGCCGAACAACGGTCTTGCGATTCAATGCAACGCTGCACCGGCGGCGCCAGATGATCAAACGACATCGTATTGCGCGGCATGAAACGCTCAATCACGCCCAGATAGGAAAGGATTTCGACGTTCGGTGTCGTGGCCGTATCGAAGCCGAGCTTGGGAAGATCGGTCAGACGCGTGGTGCCGGGCACGACCTCGGTGTACGCCGCCTGCACCTGCGCGTAGGTCTGAAAGCTGTTCGAAGAGACTTTCGTTTCATGCGGCAGCAAACCCAGACCGCCGCAGCCCACCAGAGACAGCATGAACGTCGCGCTGATAAAGGTCTTCAGCCCACGACTTGAGCCGCCCAACACCCCTTTGCCCATTTACCCCACCAACCCTGAAAGACATTAGGATTTTCTTTACGGATCACGCTAACGAATTTTGTTCGAATTGGGAAGACGAATGGCGGAAGTAAGGCAAATTTCCGCGCGCGTATGGTTAAGAAAAATCGTTATTGCCGCCGCTTAGGACCGCGATGACGGTTCGACCTTTGAACTAAAAACAATTCGCGATCACGACTGGGATGCTCGCCGCGCCGCCCGGTTCGACCATAGGTTTCAATCCGCGCGCTGCGTACAAGACCACTTTGGACAGCTCTTCGTCAGGTGCCGTAAGGGAGACGGATAGCAACCGTTGTGCGACCGCGAACAGGATCCCCCAAAGGTTGGGGGGCTCAACGCATCCGCAGCAGAAGGCGCCACATCACCTGCTGTTCAGATCGTCACAAATCCGTCGTGCAATGGTTTCGCGATCGTCGGCGGGGTGTTCGAAGAAGACGATCCCGGCATCGCCGCCAGCGAACGGGGGAGTGTTGACAGGCATGGTACGATGCCCTGTTGGACTTTGAGCCCACCAGAATTGCCATGCTCCTGCGCAGACTTTTCTCCAGCCTTGCCATCCTTGTCCTGTGCGCCATGCCGGCGCTGGCCGCCCCAAGGGTGCTGGCGACGGTGAAGCCGATCCATTCGCTGGTGGCGGCGGTGATGGCGGGCGTGGGGACGCCGGAGCTCTTGATCGGAGGGGCGCTGTCGGCCCATTCCTACGAGCTGAAGCCGTCCGATGCCCTGAAGATCCACGGCGCCGCGGTGATCTTCGAGGTGGGGCCGGACCTGGAGTCCTACCTCGCCGGACCGTTGGCCACGCTCGGCCGCAAGGTCGTCGTCCTGGAGAAGGCACCAGGCGTCAAGCTGCTGCCGGCCCGCCATGGCGGGCTGTGGGGCGAAGACGATGATCACGGCCACGGCCCAACCGATCCGCATATCTGGCTCGACCCCGAAAACGCCATCGCCATGACCCGACAGATCGCGCATGTGCTGACGGCGATCGACCCGGCCCATGGCGCCGCCTATCGCGCCAACACCACCCACGAGATCGCCGCCATCGAGAGCCTGGACCGGGACCTCAAGGCGACGCTGGCCCCCGTCCGCCACAAGCCGTTTCTGGTTTTCCATGTCGCCTATCTCTATTTCGAGGCCCGCTACGGCCTCGACGCGGCCGCCTCGGTGACCCTGGCGCCGGATCGCCCGG
>JBJKRM010000456.1:0-11162 GCA_046704685.1 Rhizomicrobium sp. | reverse complement strand
CTATAGCATTCCTGCCGCTTGACCGCGCCCGCGGCCCCTACCAATCTCGCAATAGTTGCCCTAGATCATTCCCTGATGTCCGTCACACCCCACCTCCGCCGGCCGGAAGCCGATATCTCGCCTGTCGAACGGCTGCATGCTCTGGTTGCGGCAGACATGCGGGCAACCGATGTACTGATCCACGAGCGGCTGTCCAGCGCCGTGGCGCTGATCCCCGATCTCGCCAAGCACCTGATCGATTCCGGCGGCAAGCGGCTGCGGCCGCTCTTGACGCTCGCCGCCGCGCAGATGGGCGGCTATCACGGCCAGCAGCATGTGATGCTGGCAGCGGCGGTGGAATTCATCCACACCGCCACGCTGCTGCATGACGATGTGGTCGATGAGAGCGCCCTGCGCCGCGGCAAGGTCTCGGCCAATATCGTATGGGGCAACAAGCCGAGCGTGCTGGTCGGCGATTTCCTGTTCAGCCGCGCCTTCGAGCTGATGGTGGAGACCAACGAACTCAGCGTGCTGGGCATTCTCGCGCGTGCCTCATCCATCATTTCGGAAGGCGAAGTGATGCAGCTGAAATCGGCGAACAATCTGGGGGCCAATGAGGAACACTATCTGCGCGTGGTCAGCGCCAAGACGGCGGCCCTGTTCGCTGCGGCGGCCGAATCCGGCGCGGTGGTGGCTTGCGGCAAAGGCGTCTTCTCGGAAGCGTTACGCGATTACGGCCAGAATCTCGGCATCGCGTTTCAGCTGGTGGACGATGCACTAGATTATTCGGGACGACAGGCCCTGATGGGCAAGTCGGTTGGCGATGACTTCCGTGAGGGAAAGGTGACGCTGCCGATAATCCTGGCGGTGGCGCGCGCCGACGAAGCGGCGCGCAAATTCTGGAAGCGGGCCATCGAGACCGGGCCGCAAGGCGAAGCCGATCTCGATCGCGCCATCACACTGGTGGAGCAGACCGGCGCCATCGCCGACACCATGGAGCGGGCGCGCGGCTATGCGGGCTTGGCCTGCCGGGCGCTGGAGAAGGTCGAGCCCTGCGAGATGCGCGACGTGCTGGCGGCGGTGGCCGACTTCTGCGTCGAGCGGGCCTACTGAAACGCCGCGCGGTGTAAACAACACTTACAGAACCGAACATTTGTTCTGCGGCACCCTGGCCTAAGCTACTGAATTCGCATAGATCGGTCATCTGGTATGGCACGTGCATATTATGATGCCGGGTCAAGGTGACGGCCATCGCGGATGCTGTAGACATCGTGATGGTGGCGGTGTGTTTGAGGGGGAATCCGGGCCGGGCCGCCGTCACGGGCGGTCCGGCCCGGATTGGTGCCGGCGACCGCGGCGCAAGCGTGGTCAGATTCCCAAGAGATCGCCGCTATGCCGGGCGAGAGACGGGAAGTGTCCCATCATCCGAGATAGCCGGCGCAAATGGGCCTGGCCGAAATAGACTTCACTGCGCCCAACCTCCCCTTTGTTGAAACGCAGCTGATGGCGATCGTTCCAGGTTTGCAGAACCGCCATCTCGCAATCCGTGCGCGACCGCGGAAGGCCGACGCGATCGAGACAGCGCTGCACCACACCGCACACGTCATCCTTGATCTCGTGATAGTCGATGAGGAAAACCCCGTCGGGATTGGCCTGTGCGAACTCCAGCCAACCCGCGTAGTAGTTCACGTACCAAGGGCCAAGAATGTCGATCATGTAATCGGCTTTGGCGACGTGCGACATGGTCCGGAATGTCGGCGGAATCAGGCAATTCAAGCCAGCCTGCATCGCCTCGTCATCGTGTTCCAGCATATCCCAATAGGACGCCAGCATGTCCGGGATGCTGCGCTTGATGATGATCGGGCATATGCCGAACGCCGACAGGAAATGCAGATTGGCCGGAAGCGCCAGCATGTGGACGTGAGCCACCAGCGTCTTGTCGGTTACGCCGCCCTCGAAATACTGCACGAAGGTCGGCAGATACGGTGTGGCATCGCGCCCGCCTTGGGCATGCACGACCCTGACAAGCTGTCCGTCGATTGCGCGGATGATGACGGTCCTGAAGAACGTGCCGGCCGCCTTGGGCGGAAAGGCCAGCAGCACGAGCTTGCGCAGACCACCCAAGCGGCGCATGGCGCGCAGCTGGTCAGGAGGAAAACTGCCGTCCGATTCAACAGGCTCGAAAATCGCCGACAGCGAGGAAATATCATCCTCCTTCACTGCGCCTACCTCCAGGGACGAGTTGGCACAAGCGTCATCGTGAATCATGATAGACGCCAGATCGACAACAAACAATCGCCGTGGGGATATCGCTTCAATACAGAAGCGATCAACCCGCCGCCACCGACACACCAAGCGTGGTCGCCACACACCACCATTTCGGCTGCAGCGCGGCGATCGACTTCGCCGCTTGCGCGGCATGCTCATCACTGTCGAACAGTCCGAAGCAGGTCGCTCCGCTGCCGGACATGCGCGACAACAGCGCTCCCTGCCGGGCGATCAACGCAAGCGTTTCGGAGATGACGGGCGCCACCGCGATCGCCGGGGCTTCGAGATCGTTTGCGGTGTCCGTCAGATAAGCGACGACGTCGCTGCTGCCGGCAAAGCCCGGCGGCAACGGCAGCGCCGTTCCGCGCCGCTGCTTGAGGGCCGCGAAGATCTTTCCCGTCGGCACAGGCACACCGGGATTGACCAGAACGACCGGAAGGCGGGGCAATGGCGGCAGGGGGGTGAGGATCTCGCCACGGCCTTCCATCCATTGCGGCTGTGAGGAGACGCAGACCGGCACGTCGGAGCCCAATCCGGCACCGATCGCCCGCAAGTCGTCCTGGGTCAGATGCAGCTGCCAAAGCCGGGACAGTCCGCGCAGCGCCGCGGCGCAGTCGGCCGATCCGCCACCAATACCGGAGGCCACGGGTAGATTCTTCTTCAAGGCCAGATAAGCGCCGCGCGACAGGCCGCTGCCGGCTTGCAGCGCCCTGCCCGCCTTGATGATCAGGTTGTCTTCTCCGGCACTGAGACCTTGCGCGAAAGGCCCGCTGATCATCAGCCGCAGATCGCCATCCGGCGACAGAGCGAGTTCATCGCCGACTTCCGTGAAGGCGACGAGACTCTGCAGCGCGTGATAGCCGTCGGGCCGCTTGTCCCCGATATGCAGAAACAGATTGATCTTGGCCGGCGCGCGGGCGCGCAGAGCCTCTGCTTCGAACGTCACTGTTGCGCCATATGCAGCTTCTTTTCGATTTTCGCCTTTTCGCTCGCATCGGCACCGAAGGCCAGCGCATGGTTCCACTGGAACTTCGCGTCGAGCTTGCGACCGATCTTCCAGTAGGCATCCCCAAGATGATCGTTGATCGTGGGATCACCGGGCACCAACTGGACGGCCTCCTCCAACGCCTTGGCGGCATCATGGTAACGCCCGAGCCGGTAATAGGCCCAACCGACACTGTCGATGATGTAGCCATCTTGCGGCGACAAGGTGCGGGCCTTCTCCAGCATCGCCAGCGCCCGCGAGACATGCCGCTTCTGGTCGACCCAGGTATAGCCGAGATAGTTCAGCACCGCCGGTTCGTTGGGGCTGAGCGACAGCGCCTTTTTCAGATCGGCTTCCGCCTTGTCCCAATTGCCGGACTGCTGCTCGGCTATCGCCCGGGCATAGTACAGCGGCCAGGTCGTCTTGCTCGGCGGCGATGAAACCTCAATCGCGTGATCATAGGCCTTCACCGCGTCGGAAAAGCGCTTGGCCTGGCGATAGATATCACCCAAAGCCGTCCACGCTTCGATATCCGAAGGATACTGCTGTGTCGCCTTCTCCAGGCTCGACATCGCGATATCCGTATGGTCGAGACGCGCCTCGTCGACGGCGATCGCCACGGTCGTGATCTGATGGAACGGCGAGTCATTGCCGATCATGCGATAGGCATCGATGGCATCGTCGTACTTGCCCATGGCCTCGTAGCGGTTTGCCAAAAGGATGGTGGCGAGATCGAGCTTGGGCTCCAGGTAGAGGGATAGCCGCAGATAGAGGATGGAAATGTCCCGGCTGGTGTCGTCGTTGAGCGACGCGGCAATTCCGAACAGCGCCTCGGCCGCCCCGTCCTCGGCGCGCGGCGCCAAGGGTTGGGGGATCACGCCATCGGCAATACGCTTGAGCCCGGGGCCGGTGATCGAGTCATAGGCATCGTCGCTCTCGACCGACTTGTACAACGCCTTGGCTTCGTCAGCACGCCCGTTGCGCTCCAGGAAACGACCATAGGCGTCGACCACGCGCGGGGTCGGCCCCGCCGCTTTGAGCGCGGCCTTGTAGGCCGCCTCAGCGGCATCCTTGTTGCCCAGCAACTCGTTGAGCATGCCTTCATTGAAGTAAGCCAGGCCGTCGGCGCTGCGCTGGGCATGCAGCATCTTGAAATCGGCTCGCGCGGCGGCACCGTCGCCGGCTCCCGCAGCGGCCCAGCCGTCGATCAGGGCCACCGTGAACGAGGTGAACGGCCCCTTGGCGGACTTGGCGATCTCGACACGCGCCTTCTTGTAATCGCGCTGCTTCAGGGCGGCGACCGCCAGAGTCAGGCGCGCGGCGCGCTCGTCGGGCGTGATGGCGACCAGCCGCTGCGCCAGCTTCGTCGCATCCTCCATCCTTCCCGCGCTCGCCGCGTAGAAGAAGGCATAGGTCAAGAGCTGCGCGTTGCCCGGATCATGGTCAAGGCTCGACATATAGAGGCGGGCCGCCTCGGACAAATCGTGATTGTCCGCCGCAAACCGCGCCGAAAGATAGTCGCCCAGCCCGGCGCTGACCTCATCGTTGAAGTTGATGTTGGCCACCCCCTTGGCCTCCGCGGCAACGGCAACGGAACCAGACAGGAGCAGCGCAGCGATCAACGGAAGAATACGCAAACCATTCTCCTACATGTTTGAGTAGTTCGGACCACCACCGCCCTCCGGCGGCACCCAGGTGATGTTGCAGGACGGATCCTTAATGTCGCAGGTCTTGCAGTGAACGCAATTCTGCGCGTTGATCTGGAACCGCACTCCATCAGTCTGGTCCACGATCTCGTAGACACCGGCCGGGCAGTAGCGCTGCGCCGGCTCGGCATATTCGGGTAAATTAACACTCACAGGAAGTGAAGGATCGGTCAATCTCAGGTGTACCGGCTGATCTTCCTCGTGGTTGGTGCTGGAAAGAAACACACTGGACGGCTTGTCAAAGGTAATTACCCCGTCCGGTTTGGGGTAGTTAATGGGCTGCGACACGCTTGCCGGGTGCAATGTGGCCGAGTCCGGCTTTGGGTGACGCAGCGTGCCGAACAGGCTGAAACCGAAAATCTGATTGGTCCACATGTCCAGGCCACCCAGGGCCACCCCAGGAAACGTGCCTAGCCGGGACCAGAGCGGCTTGACGTTCCGTACGCGCTTGAGATCGCGACAGATGGCGCTGGTACGGTACCCTTCCTCATACGCCTCCAGCGTGTCGCCGGTCCGGCCCGCCGTCAGTGCGGCGAAAGCTGCTTCCGCCGCCAGCATCCCGGACTTCATCGCGTTATGCGTGCCCTTGATGCGCGGCACGTTCATGAAGCCCGCCGCACAGCCGATCAAAGCCCCGCCCGGAAAGGCCAGCTTCGGCACGGACTGAAAGCCCCCCTCGGTCACGGCGCGCGCGCCATAACCGACGCGTTTGCCGCCCTCCAGGAAGGGCCGAATCTTGGGGTGCAGCTTGGCCCGCTGGAACTCTTCGAACGGCGACAGATACGGATTGGCATAGTTGAGGTGGAGCACCAGGCCGATGGCGCAGTAGCGTTCTCCCCAATGATACAGGAACAGGCCGCCGCCGGTCTTGTTGTCGAGCGGCCAGCCCATGGTGTGAAGGACCAGTCCTCGCCGGTGCTTGTCCGGAGCCAGCTCCCACAGCTCCTTGATGCCGATGCCGTACTTCTGGACGTCACGGTCCTTCTGCAGGTCGAATTTCGCCAAAAGCTGCTTGGTGAGCGATCCGCGCGCGCCTTCGGCAAACAGCGTGTACTTGCCGCGCAGCTCCATGCCGGGCGTGTAGCTGTCCTTGTGGTGGCCGTCCTTAGCCACGCCGAAATCCCCGGTGACAACGCCGCAAACGCCACCGTCCGGGCCGTACAGAATTTCGGCCGCCGGAAATCCGGGATAGATCTCCACGCCCAGCGCCTCGGCCTCACGGCCCAGCCACCGGCAGAGATTGCCAAGGCTGACGATCTCCATGCCACGGTTGCTCATCAGCGGTGGCATCGCCATATGCGGCAGCGGGATTGCGCCGGACTGCGTCAGATAAAAGAAGCGGTCCTCGGTGACCGGCGTATCGAGCGGCGCCCCTTTCTCTTTCCCATCAGGGATGAGTTCGTTCAGCGCGACCGGATCGATCACCGCACCGGACAGGATGTGGGCACCGATTTCAGACCCCTTCTCCAGCAGGCAGACGCTGATCTCCCGGCCGGCCTCCGCCGCCAACTGCTTCAACCGGATCGCCGCAGACAGCCCCGCTGGACCGCCCCCCACGATCACGACGTCGTAATTCATGCTTTCGCGCTGCACCGGCTCAGTCATGAGGAATCCAGCTTTTCCGCCCCCAAAGGTTTATGCGGCGGGGGCCCGGGCCGGGTCAACCAAAGCGGTCGCGCGACAGACTGCCCTCCCGTATGCTGGGGCCATGTCCGATCCGATCACGCATGATTCCCTTGCCGCCCTTGCCTGGCTCGTCGAAGCCGGCGCGGACGAGGCGATCGGCGAGACGCCGGTCGACCGGTTTGCAAAGAAGGACCTCGCCTCGCCCATTCAACGGGAGACGGCACCGCGGCCGAGTGCGCGCGTGGCGACGGGGAGCCTCTCGAGATCTGCTCCGTCATCTCGGATACCCCGTCCGCCGCCGGCGGCTTCGCCTGGCGGCCTCACCCTCAACGGGGGGAGTAGTGATGGCGACTCCATCGGCACAGCCATGTCGCTGGCTGCTGCGGCCGGAACGCTCACCGAATTGAAAGCCGCATTGGAAGGCTTCGACGGCTGCGCGCTGAAGAAGAGTTGCACCAACACGGTGTTTGCCGACGGCAATCCGGCCTCCCGCATCATGTTCATCGGCGAGGCGCCGGGCGCCGAGGAAGACCGCCGGGGACTGCCCTTCGTCGGGCGGGCCGGCAAGCTGCTCGACAAGATGATCGCTGCCATCAATCTGGACCGAAGCACCGCCTATATCACCAACGTGCTGAACTGGCGCCCGCCGCAGAACCGCGATCCCTCGCCGGAGGAAGCGGCGATGTGCCTGCCCTTCCTGCGGCGGCATATCGAACTGGTGAATCCCGGCATCATCATCCTGCTCGGTGCGGTTGCGGCGCGCCATGTCCTCGGTTTTTCCGAAGGGATCATGCGATTGCGGGGGCGCTGGCTCGAGTATCGTGTCGGGAATGTAATGATCCCGGTGATCGCAACCCTGCATCCGGCGTACCTACTACGCCAACCGGCGCACAAAAAACTGGCTTGGCGCGATTTACAGGCGGCCGAAGGAAAGATCATCTCCCTCGGATTGCTTGAGAAGGACGGAGTCGTCCGCTAACACTCCCTGATTACTAGGCCAGTAGAGAAGGGCTGGGCATGTTCCGTCGCATCGCGTTCGGATTGTTTTTGTTGCTTTTTGCGGTTCCCGCCCTGGCGCAGCCGCCAGCCCTGCCGTTCACGCCCACGGTGCTGTCGCCCGCCGACGTCATCCGCTACCGCAGGATCATTCACGCGGAACGGTCCGGCAACTTCCGGACGGCGCGAAGGCTCTTTGCGGAAGTCAGAGACAAGTCGCTCGAGGGCTACATGATAGCCGAGCACTACCTCTCGCCGCATTCCGGCCGAACGCCGCTCCGCAAGCTCGTGGCATGGCTAAGATCATACAGTGATCTGCCGATCGCCAAGCGCATCCACAGGCTGGCGACCAGGCGCGCCACCAAACGGATCATCCGCCGACATCATCATCGCGTGCGCATCCTGACAACGCATATCCCCGGCCTAGAGGGCGCACATATCCGCGGCGGTGGATATGAGGACGGCGATCTGCCGTATCCGCAGGTCGTTTCCGATGCCGGACGGGCGATCCTTGGACAGGTCTTGGCCGACATCAGAAACGATGATCCCGACCTCGCCTACGCGTCGCTGCAGTCGCTGATGGCGGCGAACACCGCGCCGGCCAACGACATCGCCGCGCTGTCGCAGCGCGTCTGCATGTCGTTCCTGGTGGAAGGCGACGATTTGCAGGCTTACACGCTGGGCACCACGGCCGCCGCAGCAGGACGGCAATATGCGCCGCAACTGGACTGGTGCGCCGGTCTGGCCGCCTACCGCCTGCGGCGCTTCGCCGAGGCCGCCAGTCATTTTGAATACGTGGCGCAGATCGCGTCGATCCCGAATTGGAACCGCAGCGCAGCCGCATTCTGGGCAGCCCGTTCCTACATGCGGGCCGGCGATCCCAGGCGGGTGATCACTTTGTTGAACGTAGCCGCCCAGAGTCAACCGACCTTCTACGGCCTTCTGGCCGAAAAGATCCTGGGCGAGGACATCGAAACCGGCTTCTCCGATCCCGTTCTGCTGCCAAGCGATTTCAGAACGCTGATGAAGAACGGCCCGGCCCATCGGGCCGTGGCGCTGTGGCAGATCAAGGACAAGAAGTACAAGTACTATGTGAACTACGAGCTCAACCGCGCCTTCGGCATGTCGGCCGGCCTGAAGCTCGACGGCGCCTTCGCGGCCCTGGCGCGCGCCCTCGGCGTGCCCAATCTGGAGCTTCGGGCGAGCGAGACCAGTTACGCGCGCGGGCTCGTGCTGACCGGGCTCTTTCCCATTCCGCCCTATTCCCCGGCAGGCGGCTATACCATCGATCCGGCGCTGGTTCTGGCTTTCGCCCGCATCGAAACGCGGTTTCAGCCCAACGCCGTTTCGCCCGCCGGCGCCATGGGGCTGATGCAGCTGATGCCGGCCACGGCCCGCCATCTCGGCGGCAGAACCGCGGACGACGAGTTGCTGGAGCCCAGCTACAATATGGCGCTCGGCCAGCGCTACATCGCCCGCATGCTCAACCTCTACAACGGAAGCATCGTCAAGGCCGCCGCCGCCTACAACGCCGGACCGGGCAAGGTGACGGCGTGGACCGAGGCGCGCGAAGGCAAGGAAGACGATTCCCTGATGTTCATCGAGAGCATGCGCGCTCCCGAGAC
This sequence comes from Rhizomicrobium sp., assembly GCA_046704685.1. Lineage (GTDB taxonomy): Bacteria > Pseudomonadota > Alphaproteobacteria > Micropepsales > Micropepsaceae > Rhizomicrobium. The sequence goes on along the minus strand of JBJKRM010000456.1, from coordinate 1,977 downwards.
ACGCAGCTATGTGAAGCGCCTGCTCACCTATTATTGGATGTACCATCGCCGCAGCAACATGCCATCGCCGAGCCTGGAGGACACCGCCCGCGGCGGTTGGCCGATCTACCAACCCCCGCGGCAGACGGCGCCGCCTCCACCGCCGCCCCCGCCAACCGACGAGGACGACGATGACGACGTCAGCCCATCGTCTTGACGAGAGCAGGACGTTCATCCCGGTCCGCATCGCAGTGCTGACCGTCTCGGACACGCGCGATTCCACCAACGACACCTCCGGCGACACGCTGGTGGCGCGGCTGACCGAGGCCGGCCACGTTCTGGCCGCCCGCAATCTCTTGCGCGACGACCGGACGACGATCACCGCGCAATTGCAGGCCTGGATCGATGATCCTGAGGTCGATGTGGTGATCAGCACGGGCGGCACCGGCCTGACCGGGCGCGATGTCACCGTGGAAGCCATGCGGCCGCTGTTCGAGAAGGAGATCGACGGCTTTTCCGTCGTGTTCCACCAGATCAGCTACGAGAAGGTGGGCACCTCCACCATCCAATCGCGCGCCTGCGCCGGGGTAGCCAACGGCACCTATCTGTTCGCCCTGCCCGGCTCCACCGGCGCGGTGAAGGACGGCTGGGACGGCATCCTGAAGTGGCAGCTCGACATCCGCCACCGGCCCTGCAACTTCGTCGAAATCATGCCGCGACTGATGGAGAAATAGGCTGTCCGGCCTCTCACATCGCCATCAACCACCAGCCCGCTGCGCGAGGCGAGCCGCGCAGCGGTGCCGAGACTATTCCGGAATCGTGACCTCATCGCCGGACATCCGCACCGCCTGGGACAGCAACGGCATCTGGCTGTCCGCCAGCCGCTTCACCACCGCCCGTGTGCGCAGCATGACCATGCGGCTCGTACCGATCCGCCGTACCAGATCGACATCCTCGCGAGTCATGTCGCGGTAGCCGCCCGTTTGCATGTACAGCCGTTTGGGAAGCAGCAGCCCTTGCGCGCCGCGGGGCGTCTTGAACAGCCAACACCGCAGCGCCGCGAATGCTTCCGCCCGCCGGGCTCCGCAATCGAACTCGTCGACCCCAAGCCGGAACGCCGCCGCGCGAGGATGCTCCAAGGTCGAGCGGGATATGAAGGCCTCGGCCTCCAGCTCCCAGCCGGGATCAAGCGCGGTTTCCGGATGCAGAAACAGCATCCAGTCCTGGCGTGCCGCGGCTGCACCGGCCTGCAACTGCGAAGCCCGGGATTTGCCGCCCTTTTTGATCCGGGCGCCGGCCGCATCGGCGATCAGCAAGGTGTCGTCGCTCGAGCCGCCATCCGCGACGATAACCTCGCGGACCACGCCGCGCACGGTGGCGCTGATCAAACTATCGAAGCAGCAAGGCAGCGTGAGTTGGGAATTCAGCGTGGGAACAATGACGGACAGCATGAAACCATTATGACGAACCTCGCTTCAGAGAGAAATTCTTTTGCCGCCACAGGCCTTGGCGGGAGTTTTTGTATCACAGGCAATTTGTACTTGATTTGTTCTTTTTTGCTGCCCTATTCTCCTATCCCATGACTACTGTCCTGAACCAGACCGCCGATCCGCGGCAGCTGCGCGGCAGAGGGGCCGTCTCCAACGCCTCGGGGCGCCACGAGCGCCATGCCCGGGTGCTGCTCGACGACGGCTGGGACAGCGGCGAGGACGCGCCTCCTCCGCTGAAGACCGAGATCACCATCGATGCCACGCGCACCATCATCACCCGCAACAAGTCGCCGGATATTTCCTTCGACCGCTCGATCAATCCCTATCGCGGCTGCGAGAACGGCTGCATCTACTGCTTCGCCCGGCCGACCCACGCCTTCCTCGGCCTGTCGCCGGGACTCGATTTCGAATCGCGGCTGTTCGTCAAGCCGGACGCCGCGCGGCTGCTTGTCGAGGAACTCGGCGATCCGAAATATCGCTGCGACGTCATCGCCATGGGCACCAACAC
>JBJKRM010000455.1:0-3439 GCA_046704685.1 Rhizomicrobium sp. | reverse complement strand
CTGTCGGCGAAGCATTCCGGCGCAGGCTACGAACTTGCCGGCGACCATGTGGCGATGGAACTGCAAACCGGGGCGGCGCTGGCGCCGACGAAGTTTGCGTTGAAATGGCGCCCCGGCGGCGCTGCGGGCGCCGAGCAGGGCGAGTTGCAGGTCAATGCGCTGGCGCTGCGGCCGCTGGCGCTGTTGGGGGGGTACCTGCCACTGCCGCAGGATTTGCATGAATTCCTGGCCGACGCCGCGCCGGAGGGCAGCATCTCCGGACTGCGCTTCACCTGGCAGGGCCCGCTGCAGAATCCGCAGCACTACAGTGCGCGCGGACATTTCGTCCGTCTGGGCATGCGCGCCTACGCCGGCCTGCCCGGGTTCTCTGGAATCAGCGGCAACATTGACGGTAACGAGGCGAGCGGCAACGTGTCGATCAACGCGAGCAATGCGCGGTTGGACATGCGCCAGGTATTTGCCGAGACAGCGCCCAGTTTCGACAGGTTCACCGGAGAGATGAGCTGGAGCCATGTGAGCGACGGGCTGCGGCTCAAGTTCTCCAACATCGCCTTTGCCAACGCGGATCTCGCCGGAGCCGCATTTGGCATGTACCTCACCGCGGAACACGGCCCCGGGACGATCGATCTTACAGTGCGCTTGAGCCGCGCCAATGCGCGCCACGTTGCGCGCTACATTCCGTTCTTGGACAAGGACGCTTTCGATTGGCTGGACGGCGCCCTGCTTGCCGGGGGCTCTAACGACCTTAGCTTGCGCCTCAAAGGCAAGCTCAAGGATTTTCCTTTCCAGAGCGAGAAGGATGGAACCTTCCAGATCGCGGGGCGAGTGACTGACGCACGCTTGAGATACGCTCCTGGTTGGCCGACGATAGACGGTATCGACGCCAATCTGCGTTTCGACGGCCGGCGCATGGAAGTGACGAGCAACAAGGCGAGCATACTCGGCACCAAGGTGAGCGCTGCGCAAGTCGTTCTGGCGGACCTGTTCCAGCACGACCGGGTACTCACGGTCGACGGCGCCGCCGAAGGCCCTACTGCCGAATTCCTGAAGTTCGTTGCGCAGAGTCCGGTGAACAAAATGATCGGCGGCGTCACCGAAAACATGAGTGCCTCGGGCAAGGGCAAGCTGCAGCTCAAGCTGGCTCTTCCGCTGGCACATTTGGCCGACGCCAAGGTCACTGGCATTTACCAGCTGATCGGCAATCGCATAAGCATCGAACCCGACTGGCCGCCGGTGTCGCAGGTGAGCGGGCGGCTCGAATTCACCGACGGCGGCGTGAGCATGCATGCGGTCAAGGCGCGCTTCCTGGGCGGTCCGGTAGTGTTCGGCATCGCGACGCAAAAAGACGGCAACGTCGCCGTCAATGCGTACGGAAGGCTCGACGCGGCGGCGCTGCAATCGGAGCTGGGCCAGCCGCTGCTGCGGCGTTTGAGCGGCACCACCGCCTGGAGTTCAAGAATGAATTTCGGCAAGCGCGGTGCCAGCATTCTGGTGCAATCCGATCTGCAGGGCATTACCTCGACGCTGCCGGCGCCGCTTGCCAAAGAGAGTACCGATTCGCTTGCCCTGCGTTTCGAGTACACGGCCAGCACCGCCGAGAGCAGCGGCGGTTGGAGCCGGGCGCCGTCGACCGATCGCAGCACCTTGGATCTGGGCGATATCGTGCGTGCGGAAGTGCAACGGCAGCGTGAAGACGGGAAAATGGTCCTCGTGCGCGGTGCCATCGGCCTCAATGAGGCGCCCAGGCTGCCCGAAACGGGCATGGTGTTGAACGGCAAGGCAAAAGAGCTCGACCTCGATGAGTGGCTGAGCGCACTCTCGAGCTCGGGAGGAGGCTCGCAGCTGCCTTTGTCCTTGCTCAATCTCAAGGTGGGCGCGCTGGATGTGTATGGCAAGCGCATCCATGATGTCTCGCTGCGGGCCGGTTTCAAGGGCAGCGATTGGCTCGCGACTATCGACGCGCGCGAACTCGCCGGCGACGTGCGCTGGCGCTCGCAGGGCAAGGGACGGGTAAGCGCGCATTTCACGCATTTCACGTTTCCCGAGCCTACGCCGGGCAAAGTTGAAGCTACAACGTCGACCAAGGAATTGCCCGCTCTGGACATCGTTGCGGACAATCTGATCGTAGGCGACAAGAAACTCGGGCGGCTGGAGCTCACGGCGGCGAACCAGGGACTGGACTGGCGCATAGACAAACTGACGCTGACGACGCCGGAGTCCAGCCTGAGCGCGGACGGCTTGTGGCGGGGCGTCGCCGCCAAACAGCGCACCAGCGTCAACCTCAAGCTCGAAGTGCACGACGTGGGCAAATATCTGGCGCGCCTGGGCTATCCGGGGACTGTGCAGGGCGGCAGCGCCACGCTCAAGGGCAAGCTCTCCTGGGCCGGCGCTCCGCAAAACATCGATTACCCGACCCTCGCCGGGAATCTGACGCTGACCGCGGAAAAAGGGCAGTTCCTCAAGATCAAGACCGGGATAAGCAAGCTGCTGGGGATACTCAGCCTGCAGGAGCTGCCGCGCCGCATCACCCTCGATTTCCGTGATGTCTTCAGCCAAGGCTTCGCATTCGATACCATCAGCGCCGACGCCACGGTCACCGATGGCGTATTGCACACGAATGACTTCGTCATGCAGGGGCCTTCGGCCCACGTGGCGATGACGGGAGAAATCGATCTGGCGCATGAAACGCAGGCGCTCAAGGTGCGCGTGGTGCCCAGCGTGGGCGACAGTCTGGCGGTGGCGGGAGGGCTGATGCTCGCCAGTCCGATCGCCGGGGTGGCGTCATTGGTGGCCCAGCGCTTGCTCAAGGACCCGTTGGGGCAGGTTTTCGCATACGGATATTCGATCACCGGTACTTGGGCCGATCCCAAGGTCGAGAAGCTGGGGCGCGAAACACCGGCCGGCACCACACACGCGCCGCCGGCCAACGGCGCCATCGAAGTGAATTGAGAGCTGGCCGGCGTCCGGCTGCGGCAGCCGCCGGCAGCAGCTATTGTTGATTGAGCGAAATTGATTGAGCGAACACTAGGACTAGGAAAAGCATCCATGGCTGAAGGCAAATTCAAGGTTGCGGCGGTGCAGATGGTGTCCGAGCCCGAGGTGCGGGCGAACCTGGAGGCTGCGGGTGAACTGATCGCGCGGGCGGCGGGCGAGGGTGCGCGTCTGGTCGCGCTGCCGGAATATTTTTGCATCCTCGGCCTGCGCGACCGCGACAAAGTGACGGTGCGTGAAGCGGAAGGACATGGTCCGATACAGGATTTCCTCGCGCAAGCCGCGGCGAAGAACAAGGTCTGGGTGGTCGGCGGGTCGGCACCGCTCGCCTGCGCCGACCCGGACAAGGTGCGCAACACCTGCCTCGTGTTCGACGACAGCGGCCGGCGCGTCGCGCGCTACGACAAAATCCACCTGTTCGGCTTCGACCTGGGGACGGAGCGCTTCC
>JBJKRM010000454.1:0-4111 GCA_046704685.1 Rhizomicrobium sp. | reverse complement strand
CACGAAACGGGCCTTGCCGTCGGCGGTGGAAAAGCCTCCGTCGGCGAACAGCCGGCCTCCTGATGGTGCATTTCGCGACACCGGCCACTGCACCGGTGTGGTGCGCTCATCGGTTGGGTTCCCAGCCATGCCGCCCAGGTCGAACAAGCGGTCTCCCCGGTTCTCGAAGGCGGACAAGCAAGCGTGCTCGGCGAAGATGGCAGACGGGCCGTTATAGGAAAAAGCCTCGGCCCAACCCATGCGGCGGGCGACCTCGGCGAACATCCACCAATCCGGTTTCGCCTCACCGGGTGCCGGACGGAAGGCGCGCTGGCGCAGGATGCGGCGTTCCGAATTGGTCACCGTTCCGTCCTTCTCGCCCCAGCCGGCGGCCGGCAGGACGACATCTGCATATCGTGTGGTGTCCGTCGGCCAGCAATCGGAAACCACGACGAACGGACAGGCTTCCAGTGCCCGCCGAACGTGTGCGGCCCGCGGCATGCTGGCAGCGGGATTGGTTGCTGCGATCCACACCGCCCGGATGCGGCCCGCCAGCATGGCGTCGAACAGATCAACGGCCTTGAACCCGGGTTTGGTGGCGATGTTCGGCGCCTGCCAAAAACGGCTGACCCGATCGATGCCGTCCGCATCGAAGGCCATATGCGCCGCCAGTTGATTGGCCAGCCCGCCGACCTCTCGGCCGCCCATCGCATTGGGTTGCCCAGTGAGCGAGAATGGCCCCATGCCGGGGCGCCCGATGCGGCCGGTGGCCAGATGGCAGTTGATGATCGCATTGACCTTGTCGGTACCGGCCGCCGACTGGTTCACGCCCTGGGAATAGGCGGTCAGCGTCCGCTCGGTTTGCGCAAACAACCGATAGAATGCTTCGATGTCACTGGGCGGCAGATCGGTGAGGGTGGCAGCCGCTTCGATCGATCCGGCTATCTGCCGCGTGGCAGCAAGACTTTCTTGGAACCCGCTGGTGTGGTCGGCAATCCATTTCTCATCAAGTGCGCCGTGATCAGCGAGATAAACGAGAAGTCCTGCGAACAACGCCACGTCGCTACCGGGAGCAAGCGGCAGATGCAGGTCGGCGGCCTCGCAACTCGCCGTGTGCCTCGGATCGATAACCACGATCTTGGTGCCACGCGCCGCCCGCGCTGCTAGCAGCCGCTGGTAGAGCACTGGATGGCACCAGGCGGTGTTGCTGCCGACCAGCACAACGAGATCAGCCTGTTCCCAATCTTCGTAGATCCCCGGAACGATATCTTCGCCGAAGGCCCGTACATGGCCGGCGACGCTCGATGCCATGCAGAGACGGGAATTGGTGTCGATATTGCCGCTACCGATGAATCCCTTCATCAGCTTGTTGGCAACATAGTAGTCTTCGGTGAGGAACTGGCCCGAAACATAGAAGGCGACGGAATCGGGGCCGTGCTGCGCGATGGCCGCCGAGAAGCGCCCGGCAATCCGGTCCAGCGCCGCGTCCCACGGCACCGTCTGCCCGTCGATCGTGGGCTGAAGCAGTCTGTGCGAGTCATCCAGCGTTTCGGCTAGCGCCGCGCCTTTGGAGCACAGCCGGCCGAAATTCGAGGGGTGGTCTAGATCGCCGGCGATGCTCCGTCCGTTTACCACCAGGCCGCAGCCGACGCCACAATAGGGACAAGTCGTCCGAATGGTGCTCATGCCGTCCCTGTGGGCAGTTGAAGCTTGATGCGTCCATTCTCGATCTGCACCGCGATTCTTGGTGTGCAGCCCACATCGGGCGCCACCGCGTTGCCGTCGGTGAGTGCAATGGTCCAGCTGTGCAATGGGCAGGTGACATGCTCGCCATGCACGATGCCTTGCGACAGGGGTCCGCCCTTGTGTGGGGAGCGGTCTCGCACTGCAAAAATGCTGTCGTCGGCCGTCCGGAATACGGCAATCGGGTCGTCACCGCACGCCACCACCCGCGCGCCGAGCCTCGGAATGTCCTCGATCGCGCCCACGTCAAGCCACAGGTCTTCAGCCACGTTCGACATCATACCACCTCCGCCAGTGTGCGGAACTCGGATGTGGCGGCGTTGTCTTGCCATGGATCTGTTTGCGCGAATTTCTGAGCGTAAAGAAAGCGGTGGTGAAGTTCCTTGCGTCCCGCTTCGTCTTCCACGATGCGGCGCTTGACATAGTCGAGCCCGACCCGTTCCACCCAGACAGCAGTGCGGTCGAGATAGCGTGCTTCCTCACGGTAGAGCTGGAGGAAGGCGCCGCAATGTTCCAGAACCTCGTCAGCCGTCTTGACGCGGCAGAGTGGTTCGGCGCCACGCAGCTTGGTACCGCCGTTGCCGCCGATGATCAGCTCCCAACCGCTTTCCACCGCGATGACGCCGAAGTCCTTGATCGACGCCTCGGCGCAGTTGCGCGGACAGCCGGAAACGCCGAGCTTCACCTTGTGGGGATGCCAGGAGCCCCAGGTCATCTTCTCTAGCGCGATGCCCATCGCGGTGGAGTCTTGCACCCCGAAGCGGCACCATTCGGAGCCGACACAGGTCTTCACCGTACGCAAGGCCTTGCCATAAGCGTGGCCCGAGACCATGCCGGCCGCATTGAGATCGCCCCAAACTGCCGGCAGCTTGTGTTTGGGCACGCCCAGCATGTCGATGCGCTGACCGCCGGTGAGTTTGACCGTCGGAATGTCGTGTTTCTCGACCACTTCGGCGATGGCGCGCAACTCCTTGGCATTGGTCACGCCACCCCACATGCGGGGAATCACCGAGAAGGTACCGTCCTTCTGGATGTTGGCGTGAGCCCGTTCGTTGATGAAACGCGACTGGCCATCGTCGCGGTATTCCCCCGGCCAGGCACACAACAGATAAAAGTTGAGCGCCGGCCGGCAGGAGGCGCAGCCGTTCGGTGTGGTCCAGCCCAGCGCGCTCATGACCGCTGGGATTGCCTTGAGGCCATCGCTCTTAATGTGTGCACGGACCTCTTCATGGGTCATGGTTGTGCACTTGCACATGCCCTTCCTGGCGGGCGCGGCAAATCCGTCGCCCAGGCATGACTTGAGAATTGCTTCCACCGTGGCGGTGCAGGAGCCGCAGGAGGCCGATGCCTTGGTGTGGGCCCGTACGTCCTCGAGGGTGCTGAGTTCCTTGTCTCTGATCGCCGCGACGATGGTGCCCTTGCAGACGCCGTTGCAGTCGCAGATTTGCGTTTCGTCCGCTAGGTCGGCCACCGAGGTCTTGGGGACCTTGCCCAGCGCTGCGGCCACCGCCTGTCCGAACAGCAGCCCGTCGCGCAGCGGCCCGATGTCCTCTTTCTTGCGCAGGAGATCGAAGTACCAGCCGCCGTCGGCGACATCGCCGTAGAGCACGGCGCCTTCGAGCCGACCGTCGCGCAGCACCAGCTTCTTGTAAATCTGCCGCTCGCTGTCATGGAACGTCAGCTCGCTGCAATCCTCTCCTGGGACGAAGTTGCCCGCGGAAAACAGGTCGATTCCGGTCACCTTCAGCTTGGTCGACATCACGGATCCGGCATAGGCGCTGGGGGAATCGTCGTTCGCCATGTGATCGGCGCAAACCCGCGCCATGTCATAGAGAGGGGCCACCAGACCATAGGTCCGGCCGCGGTGCTCCACGCATTCGCCGACCGCGAAGATGTCGGGATCGGAGGTCCGCATGGCATCATCGACCATGATGCCCCGGTTGATCCGCAAATCGCAGTGTTTGGCGAGTTCGACGTTTGGCCGGATGCCGATCGCCATCACCACCAGGTCCCCCGGCACCACGCGGCCGTCGGAAAGCCGAATGCCTTCGACGCGATCATTGCCGAAGATCGCCTCGGTCTGCCCGTTCATGAAGAAGCTGAGGCCACGCCCGTCGAGGTCTCTCTGGAGAAGGCTGCCAGCGGTGGCATCGAGTTGTCGCTCCATCAACGTGTCCATCAGGTGGATGACGGCGACCCGCATGCCGCGCTTCATCAGACCGTTGGCGGCTTCGAGGCCCAACAGGCCGCCGCCGATGACGATGGCGCGCTGGAAGTGGTGCGAGGCATCGATCATCTGCTCGACATCGGCGATGTCGCGGAAAGCACAGACACCCGGAAGGTCGAGGCCCGGGATGGGCGGTACGATGGGGCGCGAACCCGTAGCGAT
>JBJKRM010000453.1:0-8081 GCA_046704685.1 Rhizomicrobium sp. | reverse complement strand
GGCTGGTCCAATCCCAGCTGGTGGCGCATCGGCCGCGAAAACCACGGATCGTCCGCCGCCGCAGCCGGCCAGGAGCCTTCATTCAAACCACCAAGGATGACGAGATCGAACGTCTGCAGCCGCGCTTCCAGCGGCCCGAGGATCGCCAACCGTGGGTGGCGTCCGTAAGGCGGGCGGACGGACACTTCGTCCAGAAGCGATCGCAGCATCGGCGCGTAGGAGCCGGATTCGATGGCGGGTAAATCCGCCGCTGCCTTCGAAAGGTCCTGGACGAAAACGTTCGCGCGCGCACCATCCGGTCCGCTCCAGAGCGTCGGAGCCAGATGATCGGCCGCCGCGATATGAGCGGCGAGCACCTCGGGCAGGGAAAACTCTGCGCCGGCCATCGCCGTTTCGAGCGGCAAAAGGATCTCGGATAGGTCTGCGAACCACGCCTGCAGCGACGCCGGTGCCTGCTGGATCGCCCTGGCAATCCCCTTCAATCCGGAATCGGGTCTGGGGCCCCGTAACCGCTGGTCCAGCAGGCGTGCAAAGCCGCGGAACGCCGGGCCGTCGTTCATCGTCGCCAAGGGATGTTTCAGCACTGCGAGCAGCGGCACAGGCGCGAAACCTTCGTCGGCCGCCTCGGCCAAGAGACAGAGGAAGGATCCGGCCGGTGTGCGCGACAGCGGCCGGCCGGCGGAGTCGTCGATGGCGATCTCCCAGCGTCCCAGTTCTGCGGTCACCCGGCGCGCCAAGCCGCGGTCGCGCGTCACCAGGGCGGCCTGCTTTTCCGGAGCCTCCAACACTTCGCGCAACAGAAGGGCAATGACACCGGCTTCCTCGGATGGATCTGCGGCTTCAAACAGGGACAGACCTTCCGGGCGCAACGGATGCGCGCTCTCGGCCAGCGCGCGCCAAGCATCGGTGGTGGGGGCTGGGCGCAGCACTTCGCGCAGCAGTTCTTCCCGTTCCGGTTCGGCGGCAGTGTCGGTCCAATCCTCGACCTGATCGCGGCGGATGCCGATGCGCTGCAGCAGCTGTTTCAGGGAATACTGCGGGTGACCGTGCTCCATGCGCTCCCAGCTGTCCGCATCCAGTTCGCGATCGAGGCCGGGCAGCACCACCGCACCATTCGGCAGCCGGGCGATGACGCCGAGCAGTTCGGCGGTGGCGGGGATCGATCCCGTCGAGCCGGCAGCGATGATGGGGCGCTCCGGCGGTTTCTCTTGCAGCCGTGCGGCCAGAGCACGCAGAGCCCGGTTGCGGTGGTCTGCGGGGTTGATACAGCCGTATTTCTCCAGCAGCGGTGGCCATAGCTTATGGATGATCGAGAGGAACTGCCGTACTTCCTCCCAATGATCTGCCAGCCCGGCGGGAGCGAGTTCATCCAGTTTGGAGAGATCGGCGTCTTGCCGCTCCACCTCATCCATCACCGAAGCCAAACTGCTGGCCAGACTTGCCGCTTGTCCGAATGTCAGCGGACCGGAGTTGCGGTTCTCGCTCCAGCGGCGGATCAGTGCTGCCAGCAGCAGCCGACGACGCAGGGGGGCTATCGCCGGCGGCAACTCCAAGGCATCCGCGGCGCTGTCCAGCAGCAGTTCGTCCTCGTCGACATCGCTGAGTGGCCGGAAATCCGGCAGCAGCGCGGCGCCGCCGGCTGCACGTGCGAAAATCTCGGCGATGCTGCGCGCGGCGCGCCGCGTCGGCAGATAGATGGTGACATCAGCCAGAGCCATGGGGTCCGGGCTGATGCGTGCGAGCAGTCCTTGCGCCAGCGTGGCGGAGAACGGCGCACAGGCCGGGATCGTGTAGACGCGGGCGCGAGGCCCTGTGTCAGGCCGCGGGGGCAAGGTCTGCCTGATAGGCTTCGGCCTCGGCGACAGCCTGCGGCGTGCCGACGTGGATCCACATGCCTTCGAGCCGGATGCCGAACAACCGTTCCTGTTCGATGGCGCGGTCCCACAAGACGTTGGTCGAGAAGCCACCGACCGGCAGCTTGTTGAACATCCGCGGATGGACGATCTGCACACCGGGATAGGCAAACGGCGAGACGCGCCCCGCCGGCACACGGGAGAGATGGCCGAGACCATCCATCAGGAAGTCGCCGACGCCTTCATAACCGATCGAGTTCAGCAAAGGCACCATTAGCAGCAGCGCATCCATCTTCTCCGGGTTCCATTGCGCCTTCATCTGATCCAGCGCATGCCCGTAGCCTTCCACCCAGATCGTATCCGAATTGTGGATGAAGAACGGTTCCTCGCCGAAAAAGGACAGCGCCTTGGCGACGCCGCCGCCGGTGCCGAGCAGCCCATCGCTCTCGTCGGAGTAAAGGATCTCGACGTTCTTGCGGTGGCGGAGATGGTCTTTGATCATCTCGGCCTTGTAATGCAGGTTCACGACGATGGTGGTGACACCGGACGCGACCAGCCGGTCGATGGCGTGATCGATAAGGGGTTTGCCGGCAACCTTGACCAACGGCTTCGGCACCGTGTTGGTCAGGGGGCGCATGCGGGTCCCCAGACCGGCCGCCATGATCATCGCACGGGTGGGTAAACTCATGTCAGGCTCCTGTGTTCGGGACGCCTCGCGCCGCGAACGGTATGGCCGAATCATACCACGATTTCAGCCGAGCCAAGGCCGGGTGCTGCAAATCGGCGCCGAGATAGCGCCAAACCCGGGGCAGGAGATCAAGATATCGGGGCTTGCCGTCGCGACGGAAAAGGCGAGCGAAAATGCCGACAATCTTGGTGTTGCGCTGGGCGGCGTACACCGCCATCTGCAGGGCAAGGGCATCCTCGTCCACCGAAGTTCCCTGGCCCCGCATTTTGTTAAGGTAATGCGACAAGGTTAGTCGGGCGATTTCGGGTGAGACGTCGCGACGGGCGTCCTCGGTCAGCGAGATCACGTCGTAGGCGGGCGAACCGGCCACACCATCCTGAAAATCGATCAGACCGACGCGGGCAGCGTCGCGGCGGTCGGCAAGCCACATCAGGTTCTGGGCATGATAGTCGCGATGCACGAAGACGGCGCGGGACTTGAGAACCGGGGCCAGGACTTCGCGCCATAGCGAGTGGAAATCATCAACCTCGGTTTTCGTCGCCGGACGGTGCAGGGCGACGGGGAAAAACCATTCCGTCAGCAGATCGACTTCGGCCAGGAGGGCGACCTCGTCATAGGCGTGCAACGGCTTGTCCGGCGGCAGCACGGCCGGTGCATCCTGGGCGTGGAGCTTGGCGAGCACTTCGGCAGCACCTTCGTAGAGCTGTGCTTCGCTGGCACCCTGGGCCAGAGAGTCGGTGAAGAGGTCGGCGCCGAGATCCTCCATCAGCACCAGACCCTGCGGTGCATCGGCGGCAAATATCTCCGGGGCACTGAGGCCAAGGCCGTGAAGCCAGTTGGCGGCAGCGACAAAGCGGCCGCAATCGGCTCCGGCCAGCCGGGCCACCGCGTTGTAGCCGAGCGCCTGGCGTTCCTCCGGCGTGGCATTGGCCGAAGCGGTGGGGGATTCGGCGCCTTGCGGCTGATCCATCAACAGCGCGGTCTGTCCATCGCGCTTCAGGCGGATGTAGCGGCGGGTGGAGGCGTCGCCGGTGAGCGGCAGGCGCTCGGCATTGCTCCAGCCGGCCTGCTGGAGAAAGGTTTCGATGGATTGGCGGCGTTCAGCGGACACTTGGAAAATCCTGAAAGTGGGAGGCCCAGCGCGCCGGCCCTGAGATGGCCGCGCTGCGGGATTGGGCATCGATGATGGACAATGAAATTCGAAGCACGTCGTCGGGCAGGCGGGAACCGGCACGCTCGGGCCATTCGATGAGAACGGCGCCGTGTTCCAGCGCCTCGTCGAGACCGAGTTCGTCGATCTCGCGCTCGTCCTCGATGCGGTAGAGATCGTAGTGGTGCACCGTCGGCCCCGACGTCGCATAGGTCTGCACCAGCGTGAAGGTGGGACTGGGCATCGCTTCCTTGACCGCAAGCGATGTCAGGATAGCTCGCGCCAGCGTGGTCTTTCCGGCGCCGAGATCGCCACCGAGCGCCACCGCGTCGCCCGGGCAGAGCCCTGCGGCAATACGAGCACCCAAGGCCGCCGTATCCTCCAGGCTGCCGAGGGTCAAGACGGTCGAAAAAACCTGTGAATCTGCATTCATTGCAAAGGTTTTAGCCTGCTCCACGACCTGTCTCAACGAGACCAATCCGCAAAGATTGCGGCAGGTCCCCTTTCATGATAGCCCCCGGACAACATGCCTCAGAACATCGTCATTATCGGAGCGGGACAGGCCGGCGCCCAGGCTGTCGCCAGCCTGAAGGCCGAAGGCTACGCCGGAACCATCACCGTGGTAGGCGACGAGGCCTATGCGCCTTATCAGCGGCCGCCGCTGTCAAAAGCCTATCTGATGGGCAAGCTCGAGCGCGCCCGTCTCTTCCTCAAACCCGACAGTTTCTACCGCGACAGCGGTTGCGAACTGATCCTCAATACCAGCGCCAAGGCGATCGATCGCAACGCCAAGACGGTCGAACTGCACGACGGGCGCTCACTGCCCTATGACCTGCTGTTGCTGGCCACCGGCACGCGGGTAAGGCCGATCCGCTGCCCGGGGGCAGGGCTGAAAGGCATCCACTATCTGCGAAGCATCGCCGATGTCGATGCGCTGCAGGCGGTGTTCCAGAGCGGCAAGCGGCTCGCCGTGGTCGGCGGCGGCTAAATCGGCCTCGAGGTCGCTGCGGTGGCCGTGAAGCACGGCCTGGACGTCACTGTGTTCGAAGCCCTCGACCGGGTGATGGCGCGGGCGGTGTCCAAGGCGGTGTCGGATTTCTTCGAGGCCGAGCATCGCAAGGCCGGTGTGAAGCTCCTGCTCAAGACCGGCGTGGAAAGCTTCGAGGGGACCGATCATGTCAGCGCCGTCAAGGCAGGCGGGCAGGTCACTCCGGCCGATATCGTTCTGGTCGGCATCGGTGCGATCCCCAACATGGAAATCGCCTCCGCCGCCGGGCTGGAATGCCAGGACGGCATCGTGGTCGACAAGCACTGCGCCACCAATGATCCGGCGATCTTCGCGGCCGGGGACTGCACCTGGCATGAAGGCCGCGAAGGCGTCTGCCTGCGGCTCGAAAGCGTGCAGAACGCCATCGACCAGGCCAAGCATGCGGCGGCGGCCATGGCGGGCAAGCCGAAACCCTACAACGAGGTTCCCTGGTTCTGGTCCGACCAGTACGATCTGAAGCTGCAGATCGCCGGACTGGCGCGGAAAACCGATCAGATCGTGCTGCGCGGCGATCCGGCCTCGCGCAAGTTCGCCGCCTTCCATCTGCGCGACGGCGTCATGGCCGCGGTGGAATCCGTCAACACGCCGGCCGAATACCTGGTCGGCCGCAAGCTGATCGGGCAGGGCGCCCGCGTGGCGGCCGAACGCCTCGCGGACCTGTCCATTCCGATGAAATCCATCGCCTAGCGAGGAGCTGGCATGCCTAAGATCACCTATATCGACCAGAACGGCAAAAGGCGTGAGGTGGACGTGCCGGTGGGTTGGTCGGTGATGGAAGGCGCGGTGAAGAACCTGGTGCCCGGCATCGATGCCGATTGCGGCGGCGCCTGCGCCTGCGCCACCTGCCATGTCTATGTCGATCGCGACTGGCTCAAGAAACTGCCGCCCAAGGACGAGGCCGAAGAGACCATGCTCGACTTCGCGCCGGATGTGAAAACGACCAGCCGCCTCTCGTGCCAGATCAAGGTCACCGAAGACCTCGACGGTTTGGTGGTGACGGTACCGGACGACCAGCATTAAGCGGAGAAGTGATCTCCGTCCCTTCCAACAAGGGGGGGAATTAGATGCGCAGAGAGCGGGGGCGGCCCATTCAAAGCGCACCCACCGCTCTCGCATATGGCATTTAGCCATCCTCGGTCCGGTCCAGCACCATGCACTTCGCGCTTCACGCTCCGCCCCTCGGGGCGGCAGCGCAACCCGGCTTCGCCGGGCAGCGTCCTTGAAGGGGTGCTCTTGGGATGCTCGTGAGATACCGCACCCAAGGCCCTGTATGGTCCCACGTTCCTCTCGGATCCGGGCTTTCGCGAAAAGCCCTTCGCCGCTGATTTGCCTGTTGTGCCTCCAAAATCCACGAATCCGAGCATAAGAACAAAAAGAGAACAATGCAAGGGTTTTTTGGATAATTGAGCGCTATGCGTGGGAATGGCCGAGATTGGCAGTGCCGGAGCCGCCCGGCTCACCCTCGCCAGCAGGAGGAAATGGATGGCTGCGATCACCGCCATCCCAAATTAGGAGAGGGGGGATCGGCAGGACGTGTTGCGGACGGGCAAGCAAGCCATCGGACGTGAACGCTTGTTCTCGTTCTGTGATTGTCGCGGTGCTCGCCTATGCCAGTTCGCGCCGGCGCTCGGGCAGCGGGGGCTGGTTGTCCTGGATGCGGCGCGGGAAGTGGCAACGCACCAACGTGCCGCCCTTGTCGCCGGTGCCGCTCTCGATCTCGACCCAGCCGTCATGCAGCTCGACGAAGCGGTTGACCAGAGCGAGGCCCAGACCGGCGCCGCCGCGCTGGCCGGAATGGCTCTTGGCTGAGAAACGCTCGAAGACGTTGGCGCGGACTTCGGGAGCGATGCCGGGGCCGTTGTCGCGCACGAAGATCTGCACGTCCTCGCCTTCGATGCTGCCACCCAGGACAATGGCGCCGCCCTTGGGCGTGAACTTGAAGGCGTTGGACAACAGGTTGAACACCACCTGGCGCACGCGACGGGCATCGCCAAGAAAGACGCCAGCGCTCTCGTCGCACTCGACCTTCAAGGTGAGGCCGACCTTGGCGGCCCAGTCGCGGGCATGGGCGGCGACGTCGTTCAGCAAGACGGCGAGCTCGATGCGCTCCAGCTCCAGCCGCAAGGCGCCGGATTCGATCAGGGCGAGATCGAGGATGTCGCTGACCAGGCTGGTGAGGGTGTTGGAAGCCTGGACGATGTCCTTGACATAGGTGTTCTGGCGTTCGTTCAGCGGCCCGACGGCCTCGCTCGATAACATCTCGGAGAAGCCGACGATGGTGTTGAGCGGCGTGCGCAATTCGTAAGAGACGTGCTTGATGAATTCCGACTTGAGGCGGTCGGCCTCTTCCAAGGCCTCGGCGCGCTCGCGCAGCACATGCTCGATGCGGAAGCGGTCGGTGACGTCGGCGAAGGTGACCAGGGTGGCGCCGTCGGGCAGGGGGGCGAGGCCGAGCGACAGGATGGTGCGGTCGTTGCGCTCGATCTCGCCCATGCGGCGCTCGACATCCATGCCGGAGACGATGTTCTGGATCAGCCGCTCCCAGACGCTGGCTTCGCCGAACTTCTCGACGCAGGCCGCCGCGATGGCGCGCACATGCGGCTCGTCGGCGAGGTCCCTGGGCGTCAGGCCCCAGATCTTGGCGAAGGCGGCGTTGTATAGCTTCATCTTGCCGTCGGGCCCGAACACGGCCACCGCTTCCTGCAAGGTGTTGAGGGTGGCCGACTGCACCTTGATGAGGGTGTTGTAGGAGCTTTCCAGGCTGATGCGCTCGGTGACGTCCTCATAGAGGAAGGTGAGGCCGCCGAACGGATGGGGCTGGGCGACAACGCGCAGCGTCTTGCCGCCGGGCACGTGCCAGAGATCTTCGGACGGGTAATCGCGGGCGGTCTGGTAGAGCTGCAGACGCTCGCGCTTCCAGCCCTGGTAGTCGCGCTGCTCCGGCAGCTTGCGCTCCTCGCGCAGCTTGTCGAGCACCTCGGCGTTGGTCGGATGTCTGTCGAGCCAGACGTTGGGCAGATTCCAGAGCTGCTGATAGGCGCGATTGTAGAAGTGCAGCTTCTGGTCGGGGCCGAAGATCGCCACCGCGGTGGCCAGCTTGTCGAGCGTGTCGGTATGGGCGTCGATGTGCTGCTGCAGCTTGGCTTCGCCGGCCGCCACTTCGGTGACGTCGGCGGCAGTGCCAATCACGACGGACTCGGTGGGGATTTCCGAAATCGCCAGGGCGCGCCGCTGGCCGGCGATCACCGCATAGCGCTTGGCCTCCATGAGCTGCTGCTGGGTGCGGGCCGTGGCGGCCAGATCGCGCTCGCTCTTCTCCAGGCTTTTCTGGCCGCGCTGGGC
>JBJKRM010000452.1:0-4892 GCA_046704685.1 Rhizomicrobium sp. | reverse complement strand
GCCCAATCCGGTCACGGCAGCCTTGATATCGATGCCCACATTGTCGACCGATACCGACTTCTGCATCGGAACACGGATCGACAGATCGAGCGCTGCATCGCCCTTGGCGGTCGCCGCGTTGACGCCGAAACGGGTGGGATAGCCGAGCGGCGGCATGTCGATGAGCGCCAGGACATCCGGCATGGCGCCCTGGATGTGGCCGGTGATCGTGCCCATCTCGACCGGTGCGTTGAGGTCCGGAATAACAAAACTTGCGTCATGCACAGTTAGCGGACCGATGCTCCCCGAAGGAATATTGGCGGTGAACGTATTACCGGTCACTTCGGCCGTTCCCTGGACCTCGGTGAGATGCGTAAGCCCCTTGATGTAGTTGATGTCGGCGCCGCCGACGGCGAACTTCACCGAGATCGCGTCGGGTGGCAGCGTCGGCTGGTCAAGGGCCCCTGGCGCGAGATGCAGCACGAACGAGGTCGGACCGATCATGCCGGCCGACATATTCGCGTCGACCCATTCCCTGGCGCCGCTCGCCGCCCCGACCGGCCAGTAGCGCACCAGGTCCCGCACATTCAGGGCGGCGATCGTGCCGCTGACATCGACCCCGGGGGACTGTTTGCCGGCCAATGTGATGCTGCCAGTCGCCTGCATCGACGCTGGTGCTCCGGCGACGACAAAATGATCGATGTGGAATTGATGCGCTTCGCGATTCCAGTCGCCATGGAGCTCCACGGACCGGAACTCCACAGGCCGGGCGAAAACATCGGGCCAGGCGAAGGCCAGGCGGTTCATCTGCAATTCGCCGCGGATCCCGGAAAGATCCCCGCTCCCCGCGACGTCGAACCAGAGCCGGCCCTTGAGAGCCGCCTTGACCTTGTCGGCATCGATGATGGCCCGGTCGAACACAATGCTGCGCTTGGCGCCGTCGTAACGGCCGAACGCCTGCACGCGCGAGACATGCACGGCGCCGTCCTTCAATCCGGGAACGACGACAGTCCCCTTGCCGGTCATGCCGAATTCCGCCGCCAGCAGTCTGGGGCCTTCGATTTTGAAGCGGCCGGTCAGATCCAGCTTCAGCGCGGCATCCTTCACCGCCGCGAAGGACCGGCTGTTGAGGGCGAGCGATCGCAGCGAAAGTCCGCTGATCGAGCCCTTGCCTGTGATCGGCCCTTTGTCGTGCGGAAACACGATGTCGGCCCGAAGATGGGCGGGCCGGCCGGATATCTCGATCGCAGCATCCACACTGGCGGTAAGGTGGTCTCCGGCGCGATCCAGATGAAAATCTGCATGTGGAGCGACAACGAACAGCTTTGTGGCTTCGTCATAGAATGCCAGTCGGGCGCGATGGACCGCAAAGCTTTCGAGCGTCGATGTGTTGCCGTCCGTGGCCTTCAAGGCTTCGGAGATTTTTCTGAGAATGTCCCCTTCGTTTCGGTCCTTGGCGACACCAAGCCGCAAACTGCCATCTACCTTTCGGACCAGGGTGATCTGCACGCCAACCAGAGCAATGCGCTTGACCTCGATTTTGCCATGCAGGAACGGCGTGGCGGCAAGGTCAACATCGGCCTTTGGGGCTTGGGCTATGATACGGCCGCTGTGGTCGAAGACACGCGTGCCGAGGATCACGAGATTGACGCGTCCCTCGTCGCGCTCCCATTCGATGACCGCTTGGTCGTACTTCACCGCAATGCCCGGCAGCGCCCGGTCGAGAGCATCGGCCAGAGCGCCAGCAAAGGGTCCCAACGACACCGGACCAAGCAACAGGCGGATACCGGCACCGACCACAAAAAACAGCACCGCAGCCAGGATTCCGGAAGCCACCAGAGCCGCACGGTTGACGTGGTGGGCCTTAACGTAGCGCCGCAGCAGCCGGATCGGATTCGCTCGGAATTCTGCCATTTAGAGCACTGCGCAGCCGGTTGGCCGCCCACCGGGACCATGATGACCTGGGGCGGGGTATTGCGCAGAATCGCGCATCACTTTATCGCCTATACAGCCTAACGCCCTACGCACAACCTAACATCTGGATTAGGAATGGACCTCAAGCCCGGCGACAAGGCGCCAGCCTTCAAGCTTGCCACCGACGGCGGCGGCGAAATATCGCTGTCCCGCCTGAAGGGCGCACCCTTGGTCCTCTACTTCTACCCGAAGGATAATACTTCCGGTTGCACCCGGGAGGCATTGGAATTCACCAAGCTCGCGAAGAAGTTCCTGGACATCGGCGTAATGCTGGTCGGGATCTCCAAGGACAGCACCGCCTCGCACGACCGCTTTAAGACAAAGCATAAATTGAAACTAACTCTCGCCTCAGATCCCGAGGCCCAGGCGGCGCAAGCGTATGGCGTGTGGGTGGAAAAGAGCCTGTATGGCAGGACGTACATGGGAATGGAGCGGGCGACATTCCTGATCGATAAAGGAGGCAAAATCCGCGAAGTCTGGCGCAAGGTCAAAGTCGAAGGACATGCGGAGGCCGTACTTGCTGCGGCAAAGGCGCTTTGAGTGCACAAAACTCGCAGAATCGCTTTGGCCCGCGATTAACCTCGCGCTCGTTTTTTTGGGCTAAAAGCTTGATTAAGCGCCGTGAATTCGGTGAAATACCGGAAACTGGGGTCGGCGCTAGACAAGACGCCCAAAAGGGAAGTGCGGAGATGGCGGAGACGCTCGTGGAGCGCGTCTGGGCGTGGCTTCACGAAACTTTTCCTGAACGCCAAGTCTACATCCGTAGCGACGGGCGGGTGCAGTTTTTCACATTCGGCCCGACGCTGCAGGCGACGCTGGCCGGTCTCTCCCTGATCTTTCTCGGCTGGGTGGCGTTCGCCACCGTCAACGTCATCTTCAAAGACCGCATCATCGCCGCCAAGGACCACCGCTTCCAGCAGACGGTCCAGACCTATGAGAACCGCGTCGCTGATCTGCAGATGTCCTATGACGAAGTGAATAGCGCTTTGGTTTCCGCGGAGGACAAGTTCAAGTCCGTCGCCGACGAACTACAGACCAAGCAGAACGTCATCTTGCATGTGCTGAACCGTGGCCAGCAGGTCGATGCGACACTGCGGAAAAGCACCGCGCCCATGCCCTACCCCGGTGATGCGGCACACCTGGACGACAGCGGCACGCCAAACGACCGGGTCGATGATCCGTCCCCGCCATCCAGCCTGAACAGCGGTGGATCCTCCGATTTCGCCGTCAGCCCAAAGCCGGTCAAGCCGCAGCCCCGCACTGCCAAACCGACCCATGCCAGCCTGCTCGATTTCAGCGGCGCGGTCGACCGCATCGCCGGTGCGCTGTTCGGCCGGCGTCAGCCGCAGGAGATCAATGCCGAAACCATTGCGCGGCACCCAATCCTTAAACAGCTTGCGGCACAAACCAACCGCGTCCGCCGGCTGAGCGGCACCGAAACCGCGCTGATGACGCGGGCTCAGTCCCAGGTTGAGGACGGCGTCAAGGAAATCCGTCTCGTTTTGAAGCGCACCGGTATTAATCCGGACCGCTTCGCCCAGCGTGTCGAGCAAGCCGATGGCGGCGTCGGCGGGCCGGAAATCCCGTTGTCCGCGGTCCACCTCCAAGGCATCGCCGATGCGGGGTTCCAACAGGCTTACCTTAAGACGTCTGCCGTGCTTGAGCAGATGACAGAACTCCTTAAGGGCTTGAGGCATGTGCCGCTGACGGTTCCCGTGTCGGGCCCCGCTTTCGAGCGGACCAGCGGTTTCGGGGCCCGGATCGACCCGTTCACCGGTCGTTATGCATTCCATCCGGGCATCGATTTTGCCGGTCCGCTGGGCTCGATTGTGCGATCTACGGCGCCTGGGACAGTAGTCTGGGCCGGCCGGCGCGGCTCTTATGGTAATATGGTGGAAATCAATCACGGCTACGGTATTCATACGAGATACGCACATCTCTCAAAAGTCCTAGTGCATGTGGGTGAAAAAGTGCGGGAAGGGTCGCCGGTCGGCAAACTCGGATCGACCGGTCGCAGTACCGGACCGCATGTCCACTACGAAGTTTGGTACGATGATGTCGTAAGGAACCCGAAAAACTTCATCGAGGCAGGGCGACATGTTTTCAAGTAAGAAAGACGACAAGACCGTTCCGATGGCTCCTCCGCCGCCAATGCAGGCCGCGGCCGGCATGAGACGCCCGGGACGCAGTGCGGCGCCCTCCATCATCAGCGCCGATCTGACCATCAACGGCACGCTGACCTCCACCGGCGACATCCAGGTCGACGGCCGGGTGGAAGGCGATGTGCGCAGCGCCGGCCTGGTGATCGGCGACAAGGCCTTCATCAACGGCGACGTGGTGGCCGAGGAAGTCACCGTCCGCGGCCGGGTCCAGGGCGGCATTCGCGCCCGCAAGGTGCTCCTTGCCTCGACCTGCCACGTGGAGGGCAACATCCTGCACGAGGCTTTCGCGGTGGAGACCGGCGCCTTCTTCGAAGGCAATTGCCGTCACGCCGACAACCCGCTCGGCGATGAGGCACCCAAGAAGCCAGAGCATCGTCCCGCACCTCCGGCAATGACGGTGCAACCGCCGCCGCCCCCGCCTGCGCCGCCCCGCCCGGCTCCTTCGCCGGCTGCGACTGCGGCAACCTTCACGCCCCTCAAGGCGAACTGAATTACGGTAGTGGTGAAAGAACGGCCCCGTCGCGTGCCCTCGCGGCGGGGTTTGTCTTTGCGGGGGCGCCGCCTCCACACGCCAAGTGCGCAACTGGAGTGGAAGCCGGGACGTGCTTCCCGATTCACATTCGAATGTTTCGAAATTGGTACAGCGCGTTGAGCAGCAACGCATTTCCGGCGTCCGTGAGACGATTTGTTCACCGCAAATTGTCTGCGCCGCAAACGTCTGCGTGAGGCCGGAACCTTCCCAACGCATATTCGAACGCTTCGAATATGGTGCAGCAC
>JBJKRM010000451.1:0-3901 GCA_046704685.1 Rhizomicrobium sp. | reverse complement strand
AGGGACATGGCCAATACTTTGACCTCGTCGCGGCTCGCGACACCAAATCTGGCGGATTGAACTACTAATCGCCGCCGGGGCTTACGCCGTACAAGCTACAGCCCCGCGGAAGGCGAACTGTCCCCTGATCGGTGCCGCGGACGTTACGGGAGGATTGGCTTTTTCGGGACTGAGGGGATCATGCGTATTCGGCGTCATTACACAGAAGAGGGACGTTCACCCTACGAAGGACTCGCGTTCCGCCGCGGTCAGAGCGAGATCCGCAATCCGGACGGCTCGATCGTCTTCCGGCAAACCGACATCGAGGTGCCGGAGAGCTGGAGTCAGGTCGCCTGCGACGTTCTGGCTCAGAAGTATTTCCGCAAGGCGGGCGTGCCGGTCGAGCTGACCGCCGTGCCCGAAGAGGGCGTGCCCGAATGGCTGTGGCGCAAGGCCCCCACCGGCACCGAGACGGTGGGCGAAAGCTCGGCCAAGCAGGTGTTCAACCGCCTGGCGGGCACCTGGACCTATTGGGGCTGGAAGGGCAATTACTTCGACGGCGAAGCCGACGCCAAAGCCTTCTACGACGAGCTTTGCCACATGCTGGCCACCCAGGTGGCGGCGCCCAATTCCCCGCAATGGTTCAACACCGGCCTACACTGGGCCTATGGCATCGACGGTCCCAGCCAGGGCCACTACTTCGTCAATCCGGTCACCGGACGGCTCGAGAAGTCGCAAAGCGCCTATGAGCATCCGCAGCCGCACGCCTGCTTCATCCAGTCGGTGCAGGACGATCTGGTCAACGATGGCGGCATCATGGACCTGTGGACCCGCGAGGCGCGGCTGTTCAAATACGGTTCGGGCACCGGCACCAATTTCTCCGCTCTGCGCGGCGAGAGCGAGCGCCTGTCGGGCGGCGGCAAGTCGTCGGGCCTGATGAGCTTCCTCAAGATCGGCGACCGCGCCGCCGGCGCCATCAAGTCGGGCGGCACGACGCGCCGCGCCGCCAAGATGGTGATCGTCGACGTCGACCATCCCGACATCGAGGCCTTCATCGACTGGAAGGTGATCGAGGAGCAGAAGGTCGCCTCGATGGTGGCCGGCTCCAAGCTCGCCGAAAAGCACCTGAAAGCGGTGATGAAGGCGGCGGTGAACTGCCAGGGCTCCAACGACGACTGCTTCAACCCCAAGAAAAACCCGGCGCTGCGCCGCGAGGTCAAGGCCGCGCGCAAGGCGATGATCCCGGACAACTATATCGAGCGGGTGATCTCCTTCGCCAAGCAGGGCTACAAGGAGATCGACTTCCGCACCTACGACACCGATTGGGATTCGGAGGCCTATCTGTCGGTCTCCGGCCAGAACTCGAACAATTCGGTGCGGGTGACCGACGAATTCCTCAATGCCGTGCTCAACGACGAGGACTGGCACCTCACCGCCCGCCGCGACGGCGACGTGGTCAAGACCATCAAGGCGCGTGAGTTGTGGGACAAGATCTCCTACGCCGCTTGGGCCTGCGCCGATCCCGGCATCCAGTTCCACACCACCGTCAACGACTGGCA
This sequence comes from Rhizomicrobium sp., assembly GCA_046704685.1. Taxonomy (GTDB): domain Bacteria; phylum Pseudomonadota; class Alphaproteobacteria; order Micropepsales; family Micropepsaceae; genus Rhizomicrobium. The sequence goes on along the minus strand of JBJKRM010000451.1, from coordinate 2,363 downwards.
CACCTGCCCGGAAGGCGGCGAGATCCGCGCCTCCAATCCGTGCTCGGAATATATGTTCCTGGACGACACGGCCTGCAACCTCGCCTCACTGAACCTGATGGCGTTCCGCAAGACGCAAGACGGCGAGACGGTGTTCGACGTCAACGCCTTCCAGCATGCCGTCAAGCTGTGGACCATCGTCTTGGAAATCTCGGTGATGATGGCGCAGTTCCCGTCGAAGGAGATCGCGCAGCGCTCCTACGACTACCGCACGCTGGGCCTCGGCTTCGCCAATATCGGCGGCTATCTGATGTCGTCCGGCATCTCCTATGACAGCCGCGAAGGTCGCGCCATCGCCGGCGCCATTTCGGCCCTGATGACGGGCGTCTCCTATGCCACCTCTGCCGAGATGGCGAGCGAGCTGGGCGCCTTCCCGGAATACAAGGTCAATTCGGCCGAGATGCTGCGGGTCATCCGCAATCATCGCCAAGCGGCCTATGGCGAGACCAAGGGGTACGAGGGTCTGTCCACCCTGCCCGTGCCGCTGGATCTGCCGGCCATCGCGCAGAGTGATCTGGCGCGCGCCGCCAAGCAGGCCTGGGACGATGCCCTGGTGGTCGGCGAGGAGTTCGGCTACCGCAACGCCCAGGCGACGGTGATCGCCCCCACCGGCACCATCGGCCTCGTCATGGATTGCGACACCACCGGCGTCGAGCCCGACTTCGCCCTGGTGAAGTTCAAGAAGCTGGCCGGCGGCGGCTATTTCAAGATCATCAACCGCTGCGTTCCGGAAGCCCTCAAGACGCTGGGCTATGACGACAAGCAGATCGACGACATGGTCGCCTATGCGGTCGGCCACGGCACGCTGGAAGGCTTTGCCGGTGCCCTCAACATCGCGGCGCTGAAGGCCAAGGGTTTCGGCACCGAGGAACTGGGCAAGATCGAGGCGTCCCTGGAATCGGCCTTCGACATCCGCTTCGTGTTCAACAAGTGGACCCTGGGCGAGGCCTTCTGCACAGAGAAGCTGCGGCTCGATCCGGCGGTGCTGGAATCGCCCGATTTCGACATGCTGAAGACCCTCGGCTTCGCCAAGGCCGACATCGACGCCGCCAATCTCTTCATCTGCGGCGCCATGACCCTGGAAGGCGCGCCGCACCTCAAGACCGAGCATCTGCCGGTGTTCGATTGCGCCAACCCGTGCGGGCGCATCGGCAAGCGGTCGCTGAACGTGGAAAGCCACATCAAGATGATGGCTTCGGTGCAGCCGTTCATCTCCGGCGCCATCTCCAAGACCATCAACATGGCCAACACCGCCTCCGTCAAGGAATGCGGCGAGGCCTATCTGATGAGCTGGAAGCTGGGCCTCAAGGCCAATGCCCTGTATCGCGACGGCTCCAAGCTGAGCCAGCCGCTAGCCAGCCAAGTGTTCGACTTCGACGACGAGGAAGACGAGCTGGAAGAGACCATCGCGGCGCCTGCCGCCCAGCGCACGACCGTGATGGCCGAGCGCATTGTGGAGAAGGTGGTGGAGCGCGTGGTGCGCGACCGCGAGCGCGAGACCCTGCCCGCCCGCCGCAAGGGCTATACCCAGAAGGCCGTCGTCGGCGGCCACAAGGTGTACCTGCGCACCGGCGAGTACGAGGACGGCCGTCCCGGCGAGATCTTCATCGACATGCACAAGGAGGGCGCCGCCTTCCGCAGCCTGATGAACAACTTCGCCATCGCCATCTCGATCGGCCTGCAATACGGCGTGCCGCTGGAGGAGTTCGTCGACGCCTTCACCTTCACCCGCTTCGAGCCGGCTGGCATCGTGCTGGGCAACGACTCCATCAAGAACGCCACCAGTGTGCTCGACTACATCTTCCGCGAACTGGCGGTGTCCTATCTCGGCCGCAACGACCTCGCCCATGTGCCGCCGCATCACGACGAAGACCTCGGCGGCGGCGTGGCGGAAGGCCAGCGCACACAGACCGTGAGCCGCACCACCTCGGTCGGCTATATCCGCGGCAACGTCCATCGCATCGGCGTGGTGCGCGGCGGGGCGGTGCCCAAGATGATGGAGCTGCCGGACCAGGACGAGATCGTTCACGATCACGATCATGAAGACGACGAGCACGCCACGGTCGATCTCTCCGAGATCGCCTCCAGCGTGGAAGCCTCCATCGCCGAAGTGGCCAATGAGGCCGGCAATCCGGTGGGGGTGCAGGTGGCCTCCATCGAGACGCGCCTCAACAGCACGCGCGATCCCAACGCTGCCCGCCGGGCCGAAGCCAAGATGAAGGGCTATGAGGGCGATGCCTGCGGCACTTGCGGGAACTTCACCTTGGTGCGCAACGGCACCTGCATGAAGTGCAACACCTGCGGCAGCACGAGTGGGTGCAGTT
>JBJKRM010000450.1:0-6423 GCA_046704685.1 Rhizomicrobium sp. | reverse complement strand
GTCGAACTGTCGATGATCAATGCATCCTTACGCGCCGCCGCCAGCACGTTATCGACATCGAGATAGACCGAACGCACATGGCTGCCGGCCGGCAGCATAGTGATCACCACATCGGCGTTCTTCACCGCGTCGAGCGACGTCCTGGTTTCGCTCGCGCCTGCGGCCACCACTGGCCGCAACGCGGCGGGACTGACATCGAAGGCTGTGACGCTGACGCCCGCCTTGAGAAGGTTGCGGGCCATCGGCCCCCCCATGTTGCCGACGCCGATGAATGCCACGGACTTCATAGCTTCAGCTCCTTCTCCAGCGGTGCAAAATAAGCCTTGATCGCCGCATCGTTGACCTCGGCGAGCGTGGCCGGCTGCCAATGCGGGGTGTTGTCCTTGTCGACGATCACCGCCCGCACACCCTCGTAGAAGTCGTGGCCGTCCAGGACGCGGCACGCCATGCGGTATTCCATGCGCATGCTGTCGTCGAAGGACAGCGTGCGACCGGCGTGAATTTCGCTGTAGACCAGCTTGAGTGAGGTCGGCGAGCGGCTTCTCATCGTTGCCGCCGCTTCCCGGGCGAATTGGCTGTCGTCCTGGTCCAGAACGGCCAGGATGTCCTCCACCGACGACCCTGCGAAGATTCGGTCGATCTTGGCCCGATGGTCCGCCAGCGGCGCGCTCGGCGGATCACGCCCCATCTCGGAAATTACATCGGCGGCGCCCTCGCCCTCCGCCAATGCCTCGATCAAAGCGGGCCATTCATCGGACGGGATCCAGTGGGTGGCGAAGCCGCTGTAGATCGCATCCCCGAGCTTGAAGCAGTGACCCGTCAGCCCCAAGAACAGGCCGAGTTCGCCGGGACAGCGCGGCAGCACGTGACTGCCCCCGACATCGGGGAAGAATCCGATGGCCGTCTCGGGAAAGGCAAACAACGCGGTGGTGTCGGCGACGCGGAATTGACCGTGCGCCGAAACACCGATGCCGCCGCCCATGCACACGCCGTGGATCAAGGCGATATAAGGCTTGGGGTAGTGTTTGATAGTGGAATTCAGGATGTATTCGTCGTGCCAAAAATCGCGGGCATAAGACGTTCCCGCCAGTCCGGATTCGCGCACCGCACGGATGTCGCCGCCGGCGCAGAAGGCGCGCTCGCCGGCACCGCGGATCACCACGCAGGCGATGGCGCGATCAGCCGCCCATTCCTCCATCTTGACCTTCATAGCGACCACCATGCCATGGGTCAGCGCATTGAGGGCCTTGGGCCGGTTGAGGGTGATGAGACCGACGCAACCGCGGTTCTCGAACAGGATTTCAGGTTCACTCACTGACGGAACATCTCCCGCGCGATGATAACGCGCATAATCTCGTTGGTGCCTTCCAGGATCTGGTGCACGCGCAGGTCACGGATGTGGCGCTCCGCGGCGAAGTCCATCAGATAGCCGTAGCCGCCGTGCAGCTGCAATGCCTCATTGGCGATCTCATAGGCGCAATCCGTCGCAAAGCGCTTGGCCATGGCGCACAGCATGGTGGCGTCACGATCACCGGCATCGAATGCCGCCGCCGCCCGCTGCACCATCAGTCGCGAGGCTTCCAGCTTGGTGGCCATGTCGGCGAGCTTGAACTTGGTCGCCTGGAAATCGGCGATGCGCTGACCGAACTGCTGGCGCTCGGTGACATAAGCCATGGCCTCCTCCAGAGCGGCACGCGCGGTGCCGATCGAACAGGCGGCAATGTTGATGCGACCGCCGTCGAGGCCCCCCATGGCAATGCGGAACCCCTCCCCCTCTTTGCCCAGCCGGTTGGCCGCCGGCACCCGGCAGTCATGGAAGATCACCGCAGCAGTCGGCTGCGAATGCCAGCCGAGCTTCTTCTCCTTCTTGCCGAAATGCAGGCCCGGTGTGCCCTTCTCCACAACAATGGCCGAGATGCCCTTGGCGCCGTCCACACCCGTCCGCACCATCGCCACATAAACGTCCGAGACGCCACCCCCCGAAATGAAAGCCTTCGATCCGTTGAGGACGTAGTGATCGCCGTCCTTCTCCGCCCGCGTGCGCAAGCTGGCGGCATCGGAACCGGAGCCCGGCTCGGTCAGGCAATAGGACGCGATCTTTTCCATGGTGACGAGTTGCGGCAGGAAGCGCTTGCGCTGCGCCTCGCTACCGTGCCGGTCGATCATCGCCGACGCCATGTTGTGGATGGAGAGGAATGCCGCCGTGGAGGTGCAGCCCGCCGCGAGCTCCTCGAACACGATCGAGGAATCCAACCGTGACAGTTCCGTGCCGCCGACATCCGATTGAATGTAGAGCGAGGCAAAGCCGAGCGCGGCGGCCTCGCGCAAGGTGTCGAGCGGAAACGTTTCGCCCGCGTCCCAATCCGCCGCGAAAGGCGCCAGCTTGTCGCGCGCAAACCGCCGGGCGGCGTCTTCGATGGCCTTCTGGTCGTCGCTCAAATCGAAATTCATCTCGCAGTCCCAGAGTAGCGGGTCTATTTAACACGATGGCTGAGGCGAACAGACATTGCCGTTGCGGAACCAATCCCTATACTGCCGGCCCATACAAAAAAGATCGACCAACATGACCAATGCTTCCTTCCCTGCCACTCGTATGCGCCGGTTGCGTGCCAACGCCTGGTCCCGCACGCTTGTTGCCGAGAACGCGCTTTCGCCTGCCGATTTCATCTGGCCGTTGTTTGTGGTCGATGGCGAAAAAAAGCGGGTTCCCGTCGCCTCGATGCCCGGCGTCGAGCGGCTCTCGGTGGATCAGATGGCGGGCGCCGCCGAAGAGGCCGCCGCGCTCGGCATTCCAGTGATCGCCCTGTTCCCCTTCACCGATCCGGCGAAAAAGACGGAAGACGGCCGCGAGGCGTTCAATCCGGACAATCTCGTCTGCCGGGCGGTGCGCGCCATCAAGAAAGCGGTGCCGGATATTGGCGTGTTGTGCGATGTGGCGCTCGATCCCTACACCAACCACGGCCATGACGGCCTGCTCAAGGACGGTTATGTGGTCAATGACGAGACAGTGGAAGTCCTCGTCAAGCAGACGCTGGTCCAGGTGGACGCCGGCTGCGATATCATTGCCCCCTCCGACATGATGGATGGGCGCATGGGCGCCATCCGGACGGCGCTGGAACAGGCTGGCCACAAGAACACCCTGCTGATGGCCTATGCCGCCAAATACGCCTCGGCGTTCTATGGCCCGTTCCGCGACGCGGTGGGATCCGCCAAGGCGCTGACCGGCGACAAACGCACCTACCAGATGGATCCGGCCAACAGCGACGAGGCGCTGCGTGAAGTGGCGCTCGATATCGCCGAAGGCGCCGATATGGTGATGGTGAAGCCCGGCATGCCCTATCTCGACATCGTGCGGCGTGTCAGAGACGAATTTGCGATGCCGACCTTCGTCTACCAAGTCTCGGGCGAGTATTCGATGCTGACGGCCGCCATCGAACGCGGTTTCCTGGACCGCGACCGGGTCATCCTGGAGAGCCTTTTGGGATTCAAGCGCGCCGGTGCGAACGGCATATTGACTTACTTTGCGCGCGACGCCGCCAAGCTCTTGCGTGGCCGTTGAGTGCCGGATCGGCGCTTAACGCCCTCACGTGCGATCTGGCCGCCTTTGGTGCGACCGCAAACCTGACGTTTTTTGCCCGGAGAACGTATAGACTGGCGCACCGGTGAATCGGGAAAAGGGACAATAGGACAGCTCGTTCGTTGTCTCTGATGCGTATGGTTGCAGCGCGGCGGGCTTGTGCGCCAGACGCCGTACCGCCGGTGGCAGGAGACGGATTAGAGAGAACGCATCAATGGCACGCCCTGGAAATTTCCTGGACAAATACCGATACGCGGCCTTGGCCGTCTTGCTCGTTCTGACCGTTGGCTATGGCTGGTACCTCTACCGGCTCTACGTGCCGGCCGAGCCCCCGGGACCGCCGCCCGCGATACCCGTCGCCGTCATGGCGGACGGCGCTATCCGGATCGACGGCACCCTTTACGCCAGCTCGGACAAACTGGAAGCCAAGGTCGCCGAAATCCAGAAGCACCACCCGCGCGCCGGCTTTCAAATCCGCGCTCCGCGCGGGAATGAAATGGAGCCGATCGCCAAGGCGGTGGTGCTCTTGCAGAAGAGCGGCGCCAAAACCATCTGGGTCGTCAACGAACCGCAGAACACACAGAAAAAGCGTTAGCCGTTTTGACCGGCTGGCCTCCCGTTCTCACAGGCCGAAACGGGCGTTCGCCCCGTGTGCGCTATTCCTTCGGCACAGTGAACAGACTGCGCAACAGAATCTCCGCGCGCGAGGGCAACACATCGAGGCCTGACCGGCGCTGCCCGAGATCGATGACGTTCTCGAGCACCAGCATGGCCAGTCCGTGTACGGACGCCCACACAGCCAGTCCCAGTGCGGAGTCGCCCAGAGACTTGCCGATCTCGTCGCCGATGCTGTCGGCGGCCTCGGCCAGCGCGGGGAAGGCCTCGCGGTTGGGGAGCTGCGGCCCGAACATCAGACGTGCCAAGGCGGGACGCCGTGCCACGAACCGCATATAGGCCGCACCGACATTGGTGATGCGGTCCAGATGCGCCCCTTGCGCCTGCGCAGCTTCGACAATTTCGTTGCGCAGTTCGGCGAATCCCTCCGAAGCCAGCTCGACAAGCAGGGCTTCATGGTTTGGGAAATGCCGATAGGGTGCGGCATGGCTGACTCCGGCTCTCCGCGCCACGGCGCGCAGACTGAGTGCACCCAGGGATTCCTCTTCCAAGATGGCCCGTGCCGCGTCTAACAAGGCGTTGCGCAGGTCTCCATGGTGATACGGGCGTTTGGTTTCGGTTTTCACATCCATGATTACGCTTTACCTTTGCTTCCTGCCTTCAAACGGGCGAGGAGGCTCGATGTATCCCACCGCTTGCCTCCCATAGCCTCGATTTCGGCATAGAACCCGTCTACCTGCCGTGCCGTAGGCAGCGCTGCCCCGTTCCGCGCCGCTTCGTCAAAACAGATGTTAAGGTCCTTACGCATCCACTCTACTGCAAACCCATGCTCATATTGGCCGGCAAGCATGGTCTTGTGCCGGTTGTCCATCTGCCAGGACTGGGCCGCCCCCTTAGAGATAACGTCTATAACCGCTTCTGGATCGAGGCCTGCGGAACGGGCGAAATTCATGCCTTCCGCAAGGGATTCGATCAGACCGGCGAGACAAATCTGGTTCACCATCTTGGTCAGTTGTCCCGAACCGGCCGGCCCCATGAGCCGGCATTGCCGGGCATACACCGAAATCACGGGCTTTGCCTTGGCAAAATCGCCATCGGTTCCGCCGCACATGACAGTGAGTTGGCCATTCTTGGCACCCTGCGCCCCGCCTGACACCGGAGCGTCAACAAAGCCGAAGCCGCTCTTCCCGGCAAAGGCGGCAAGTTCCCGCGCCAACGCGGCCGACGCCGTGGTGTGATCCACGAAAACGGATTCCTTCCGAAGGGTCGTGAATGCACCAGCGATGCCGAGTGTCACGGCGCGCACATCATCGTCGCGGCCAACGCAGCATACCACGATGTCCGCCTCCGCCGAAGCTTCCGCTGGGGTACGCGCCAGACGGCCGCCGTGTTCCGAGACCCAGCGTTCCGCCCGCGACTGCGTACGATTGTAAACGACAACGTCATGACCGGCCCGGGCCAGATGGCCCGCCATCGGGTACCCCATGACGCCCAGCCCGAGGAACGCCGCACGCATCTATTCCACCGCCTCGAGTGCCGGCGCTCGCTCAACGCCAGTGAACGAAGGCCGCTTCATCATCCAAATCAGTGGATACAGTATCAGCGTCACGTAGAACATGAAGAGAAAATCGTTCGAATACGCTTCTATCGCTGCGCGCAGGTTGATCGCGCCGTTCAACATCGCCTGTCCGAACGGCAGCTGGATGTTGTAGTAGAGGGATGGCGCGTTGATCCCCAGCGCGCGGTTGAACGGTGTCGCGAAGCCGCTGAGGTCTGAGTGAATCGCCTGCACGCTGTTGCTGAACAGCGTGGTGGTGACCGAGATGCCGATGGCGCTCCCCACATTGCGCACCAGATTCATCAGCGCACTGCCGTCGGCACGGAACCGCCCCGGCAGAGTGGCGAAGGCGACTAGGTTCAGCGGCACGAAGACGAGCCCCAGCCCGAAACCCTGGATGATCGTGACATAGAGCAGTTCCGAGAACGCGATGGACGGTGTCCATTGCGCCATCTGCCAGAGCGACCACGCCACGCAGCTGGCACCGGCCGTCATCAGAATACGCGGATCGGTGGTGTTGGCAATGCGCCCAACCAGGATCATCGCGGCGATGGTGCCGAAGCCGCGCGGCCCCAGGAGAAGCCCCGTCTGCACCACCGTGTACCCACCGAGGTTCTGCAGATAAGGCGGCATCAGAGCAGTCGACGCCAGCAGCACCGAGCCCACCACGAAC
>JBJKRM010000449.1:0-3098 GCA_046704685.1 Rhizomicrobium sp. | reverse complement strand
GCCGAGCACATGGACCTCGGCAAGGTAGTGGTCGAGCACGACTTCCGCCTGCCGCCGCACGGCATATTCCAGGGTCTGGGCGGTGACGAAGGGATTGCCGTCGCGGTCGCCACCCACCCAGGAGCCCGGCTTGAGGAACGGCAAGACCGTTCCGTTCAGGCCGTAAAGCTTGGCGATGCGCCGCTTGACCAGCGGCAGCTGGGTGAGAAAGGTGCGGGCGAAGACGGCGATGGCGTTCTCGATCTCGTCCGTGACGTGGATGCGCACGGCACGGAACATGCGGGTCTGCCACAGCGTGCGGATCTCGCGCTTGAGCTGGGCTTCGATCTCGACGTCCTCGCCTTCATGAAGGTTGGCGTCGTCGAGCCGCTCCAGAAGCGCGGCGATGTCGCTCTCCCGGTCGAGGATCGACTTGCGGCGAACCTCGGTGGGATGGGCGGTGATCACCGGCGAAAGCAACGCATGGGAAAGATAGGCGCCGACGTTCTTCGCATTCACCTGGACGTGGTGTTCGAGCCGCTGCAGCGGACCCGGGGCCTTTTCCGCATGAACGTAATGGTCATCGGCAATGTTGGCGAGCTGGGAGAAGATCGCAAAGCCGCGGATCAGCAGCGCAACCTCCCGCGGCGACAACTGACTGAGCCGGCGGTCGAGCGACACCGCGCCGACGCCGCTCCTGTGCTCGCCGACCGACTGCTGCCGGATCTCCTCGACCATGTCGAGATCGCGCTGCCCTCGCGTCAACGCCTCCGCGCCAAGCCCGTACTGCTCCTTGATCACGGTGCCGAGAATCCGGCCCAGGAGACGAATGGTGTCGTGGCTGTCGAGTTGCAGGCTCATGCGCAGGGTCCCCTAGCGCGACAAAACCGAATTTCGCCCAGTCACGAAGCAAGGCGCTTTGCGAAATTCAGATCTAAAGTCGCGCCAGCAACGTGTTAAATCCCAGTGCCGCTTCGGATTGGACGTGACCCCATGCGGATGCCGCGACGGTGGGGCAACTTCAAATCCGCTGCACTGGCCCGGAGGTAAACCCGGCGTCCTGCTGCAATGCAAGAAAAATGCGACGAAAGCGCCGCAGTCGGCCTAGTGGTCCGATTCCAACATTCGCATCCCACCTGCGTCAGGCACTTTTGCGAATGTTGGAATCAAAGGACCACTAGCAACAATATGATTCTAGTGGAGCGTTGGATTTGACATTCGCTTTCGGCGTTCGCGCCAAACAGGGGGGCGAATGTCAAATCCGCTCCGATTTTGTTGAAGAACTCGATAGTGAGCGCGGCCTTCCTGGTTTCCGAGGAGCGGCGCCGGGCATTTCGGCATCGCCCGGCTTCAGATCGCCAATGCCGGCTGGGGCATTGGGATCAGTTTGGCGAGTTTTCTGAGGTTTTGGGCTGTCGCGGCCAGGGTGAACTCGTCGCGGGCCCCCCAGGGGCCTCGTAATCGTATTAGCCCGAGCCGAAGGATGCGCTTGAGGTGCGCGAACAGCATCTCGACCTTTTTGCGCTCGCGGCGGGACTGAAGGTATTCGGGTGTGTCACGCAGATTGCGGACCACGTCGCGTGCAGGCTCATGCACGCTGACGGATAGTTTGCGCGGGTCCGGGCCGGGGCAACATTGTGATTTGAGCGGACATGCCGCGCAGTTCTGTCGGTCGGCGCGATATTGCCTTCGGTTGCCGAAGACGATCCCGGTTCTATGATTGGTGAAGTGGCGGCGGTATTGCACCAGCAGCTTGCCCGCCGGGCAGGTGTAGCTGTTGGTGTCGGCATCGAAGCGGAAGTCCGACAGGCTGAAGGTGCCGTCGGTGCGCTCGGATTTGTCGAACAGCGCCACATGCGGAGCGATCTGCTTCTCGTTGACGATCCAGTTCAGAACCTCCGCCGTGCCATAGGCGCTGTCGCCCGAGAGCCGATGCGGCTTCAGCCCGAAGCGCTCCTCGGTGCGGTTGATCATGGTCTTGGTGGCGCCCACTTCGGCCTGCCGGATCGCCCGTGTTGGCTCGACGTCCACGATGATCGAAGCCTTGAGATCGATCAGATAGTTATCCGAGTAGGCGAAGAAGGCATGGCCCTTGTGGGCGCCGGTCCACTGGGCCGCCGGATCGGACTTGGCGATGAACTTAGGCGTCACCTCGCTAGCCGCGCCCCAGGCCGCGCTGTCCAGCGTGTCGAGATATTCCTGCACCGACCGCCGGGTGGCCGCCAATGCTTGCCAATCGGTCTCTTGCGTGCCTTCCACCGAGCGCTGCTTGTTGGCGTCTGCCGCAATCAGGCTGGCATCGATCGCAAAGCCTTCGCCGCCGACCAGACCTTCCTTGATGGCGCGGCGAACCACCGTCTCGAACAGGTGCCGGAACAGGTCGCTATCGCGGAACCGCCCGTGCCGGTTCTTCGAGAGCGACGAGTGGTCCGGGACCGCTCCCTCCAACCCCAACCGACAGAACCAGCGATACGCCAGGTTCAGATGCACCTCTTCGCAAAGGCGCCGTTCCGAGCGAATGCCATAGCAATAGCCCACCAGCAGCATCCGGATCATCAGCTCCGGATCAACCGAGGGGCGCCCGGTATGGCTGTAGAACGGCGCCAGCTTGGCCCGGATCTCGTCCAGCTCGACGAAGCGGTCGATGGACCGCAGCATGTGATCGGCGGGGACGTGCTTATCCAGTGCGAAGTCGTACAAAAACGCCGGCTGATCGCTCTGCTTTCCCATCATCGAAGCCACTCCCGACTCGATAATGGCAGTGAATCAGCGCTGCCGCCGGACCTCAACGGCAGAGTTTTTCAACAAAATCCGCCATTTCCTGCCATTCCCCATGACCGTTGGATCGGCATTTGATACTCTGAACAACACCGTGGGAGAGGCCGTGCGTGAAATCAACTTGGAACGGTGATCGACGTAAGCGTTTCGGTGTATTTGTATTGGCTGTGGCGTTACTTCTTGGCGGAGGTGTCGCACTTGTTTTGGGTATTAATAACTCTGTCTTCCGGGCTGTCGGCGCGGCGGCGTGCATTGCCAGTGCTTATCTCGTGAAGATATCCAACATGTCGCTTCTAGGCAGAAGTGGCAACTCAGAACGCAAATCTGGAACTGCAGAAAGC
>JBJKRM010000448.1:0-7723 GCA_046704685.1 Rhizomicrobium sp. | reverse complement strand
GGTCGTAATTGCACCACGGTCAGGCGAGTCACTTTATCGTGTTGGCGCTCACACCGTTGTCATCCCCGCGCTGCCGTCCCCTCACAATCGCCCTCTATTTTCTGGAACAACTCGGGAGGAGCCATGAGAGCCGCCGCCTTTGCCTTTGTTTCGCTGTTGCTGGTTGGCGTTGCCGGTCACGCCGCGGACGCGCCCACCACCGATTGGGCGATGGAAGTGGTGGTGGTCTATGGCGACCAGCAGGGGCCGGCGCTCTGGCACATCCGGAAAGGCGATTCCGAAATCTGGATCCTGGGGACCGTCGGCTTGATGCCGAAGCACCTCGAATGGAGCAAGGCGCGCCTCACCCAGGTGATCGACGGTGCCAACCAGGTCCTGCTGCCGCCCGAGGCCAGTTCCGGCGTCCTCGATGTCTTCGAGCTGGGCTGGCTGTTTCTCACCCATCGCGACGTGCTGTCGATGCCGGACGGCAAGACCTTGGAGCCCTCGCTGACGCCGGATCTGCGCGCCCGCTTCGTGGCGGCCCGCCAGGCTATCGGCGAGAAGGCGGATCGCTATGACGACGACAGCCCTCTGCTCGCCGGGTTCAAGTTGCTCGGTGATTTCGCCGAGAAGGAAAAGCTTAGCAAAGACATTCCCGAACAGGCGGTGAAGAAGATCGCCCGATCCCAGCACGTCAAGCTGCGCCGGGTGGCGGACTACGATGCCATGCCGCTTGTGCGCGAGATGCTGAAGATCGGGCCGGAGGTAGGGCCGCTGTGTTTCGAGAATGCGCTGACCGATTTCGAGACCTTGCACCGGCACGCAGTGCCGGCGGCCGAGGCCTGGGCGATGGGCGATGTCGCCGGCATCAAGGCCAATTACTCCACCTCGATGCTGGAGGGTTGCGTCAAGCAGGCCAAACGCTTCGGCGAACTTGACGCCCGCGCGGTGGGCGACATGCTGAAGGCGGTGCATCAAGCCCTGGCGAAGTCGGGCAAGACCGTGATGGTGATCGACATCGGCTGGCTGTTTCGCGCCGGCGGTGTCACCGAGCAGCTCAAGACCGAAGGTATCACCATCGAAGGACCGGGAGACAGGCAGAGCATGAGCGCGGAGTAGCACGCGGTCTTTCTTATCTTTTTGCAGAGGCGTCGAGCGCCAGCCCTGTTTGTCATCCCGCCCACCGCCACCTCAATATCCCGCTCGACAACGTGCGGCCGGCGCTTGGCCGGGATGACAGCTGCTTTGTTTGATTGATGTGCGATTGCTTTGACACGCAAACAAAAAATGGGCGCTCCCGGAGGAGCGCCCAGTCTTCTGGAAGAGACGGTACTGGAAGGATCAGCCGTGTACCGTTTCACCATGGAGGTTGAGGTCGAGGCCTTCGATTTCCACCTCCGGGGATACGCGCAGACCGATGACCATGTCGATCAGCTTCAGGATGATGAAGGTGACGATGCCGCAATAGATGAAGGTGGCGGCGACGTCTTCGAACTGCAGCCACATCTGATGGATGTTGCCGTCGATCAGCCAGCCCTTGCCGGCGGAGTTGATGGCATTGGAGGCGAACGCACCGGTCATCAACGCACCGAGGGCACCGCCCACACCGTGCACGCCCCAGGCATCCAGCGCGTCGTCGTAGCCGAGCCACTTCTTCACGAACACGGCCGAGATGTAGCAGACCACGCCGGCGGCCAGACCGATGATGAGGCCACCGACCGGATCGACGAAGCCGGAGGCCGGGGAGATGGCGACCAGACCGGCCACCGCACCCGAGATCATGCCGAGCACTGACGGCTTCTTGGCAATCATCCATTCGGCGAACATCCAGGCCAGCGACGCGGCGGCGGTGGCGATCTGCGTCACGGCAGCAGCCATGCCGGCGGTGCCGTTGGCGGCGACGGCGGAACCGGCATTGAAGCCGAACCAGCCGACCCACAACAGCGAGGCGCCGATCACCGACAGCACCAGGTTATGCGGCGCCATGTTCTCGGTGCCGTAGCCCTTGCGCTTGCCGAGCACCAGGCAGGTGACCAGGGCCGCGGTTCCGGCGTTGAGATGCACCACCGAGCCGCCTGCGAAGTCCAGCGCACCGGCGGTCATCAGCCAGCCGCCGCCCCATACCCAGTGGGCGATCGGGCAATAGACGAAGAGCAGCCAGAGGGCCATGAACCACAGGAAGGCGGAGAATTTCATGCGGTCCGCCAAGGCGCCGGCGATCAGCGCCGGGGTGATGATGGCGAAGGTCATCTGGAAGAACATGAATACCGATTCCGGGATCGTCCCGGTGAGCGAGCCGGTCCCCACCGACTGCAGGAACACGGCGCTGAATCCGCCGATGAACTGGTTGTAGTTGGCGTCGCCGTTGGTGGTGAAAGCGATCGAATAGCCGACCACCATCCACAACACGGTGATGAGGCAGGTCGCCGCGAAGCTTTGCGCCATGGTCGCCAGGACGTTCTTGCGGCGGACCATGCCGCCATAGAACAGCGCCAGGCCCGGAACCGTCATCATCAGAACCAGCGCACTGGAGGTCAGCATCCAGGCGGTGTCGCCGCTGTCCAGTTTCGCGTCGGCGGCAAACGCGGCGCCTGTCAAGGCTACCAGCGCTCCCATCCCTGCAAGCGCACCATGCGCCAGCTTCTTCATGTTTGATCCTTTCATTACAGAGTCCCCTTTCGATCCCAAGGAAGAGACAGCCGCCGTTAAAGGGCGTCGCCGTCGGTTTCACCGGTACGGATGCGCACCACCTGTTCGAGCGGCGTGACGAAGATCTTTCCGTCGCCGATCTGGCCGGTCTTGGCTTTTGAGGTGATGGCATCGATGACCGCGGCCGCCATTTGCGAATTGACCGCGACTTCGATCTTGAGCTTGGGCAGGAAGCTCACGGCGTATTCGGCGCCGCGATAGATTTCCGTGTGCCCCTTTTGGCGTCCGTAGCCCTTGACCTCGGTGACGGTCATGCCCTGGACACCCAGGGCCGAGAGCGACGCACGTACGTCGTCGAGTTTGAAGGGTTTGATGATCGCCATAATAAGTTTCATCGCTGCTTCCCGCTGTTAGGCCTCGTTAAGCCTCATCAAGAAGCGTGCCGCGCCGGCGTCCGGATAAAAATGCCTGTTTCACAAGCAAATTTTCGCGACGATGGGGAATGTTTCCAGGCCTTGCAGGGTCAATACCTGCCTAATTATTGGGCGTGCATTAATGTATGCTCAATTATTGGGCGTTGACCGGATCGCCCTGCCGTGAGATGCGAAACGGATGCAGACGGACGTGTTTATCGGTGGTGGCGGATTTGTCGGTCTGAGCCTGGCGCTTGCTCTGGCCCGCCAGGGGCTTTCCGTCGCGGTAGCTGATCCGGTCACGCCGGAGAAAGCGCAAGCCCAGGCGTTCGATGGCCGGGTGTCGGCCCTGTCCTTTGCGACCATCCGCATGTACCGGGCGTTGGGGCTATGGGATGCGCTGGCGCCGCAGGTGCAGCCCATCGAGGAGATCCTGGTGACGGACGCCAAGCTCGGCCGTCCGCCGTCGCCGTTCTCGCTTCATTTCGACCGGGACGAGCTCGGCACCTCGCTCGGCACTATCGCCGAGAACCGCGTGCTGCGGCAGGGGCTGTTTGCCGCCGTGGCGCGTGAGCCCGCCATCAGTCTGATCGCGCCGGCTTCGGTGGCTGCGATCGATCCCGGGGCGCACCATGTCAGTGCCTGTTTGTCGAACGGCACCACCGTCACGGCGCGGCTTGCGGTGGCCGCAGACGGCCGCGAGTCGGCGGCGCGCGACGCCATGGGAATCGGTGTGGTGCGTTGGGCCTATCCGCAGGTCGGCATCGTCGCCACCGTGCATCACGAGGCGCCACACAACGGTGTGGCTTACGAGCATTTCCTGCCGTCCGGTCCCTTCGCCATCTTGCCGATGACCGGCAACCGCTCGTCCCTGGTGTGGACCGAGCGCCAAGAACTGGCGGGCGGCATGATGAAACTGGAGCAGGCCGACTTCGACGCCGAGATCGCAAGGCGCTTCGGCGCCCATCTCGGCAAGACGCGCAGCGAGGACCTGCGCTGGTCCTATCCGTTGCGCTTTCATCTGGCACGCGGCTATGTGAAGCCGCGCTTCGCGCTGGCCGGTGATGCGGCGCATGGCATCCATCCGATTGCCGGTCAGGGACTCAATCTCGGCCTCAAGGATGTCGCTGCCCTCAGCGATGTGATCGGCGATGCCGCCAAGCTGGGCCGCGACATCGGCGCCATTGATGTGCTGCAGCGCTACGAGCGCTGGCGGCGTTTCGATTCCTTCGCCATGGCGATGTCGATGGACGGGCTGAACTGGCTGTTCTCCAACGATATCGCGCCGGTGCGTCTGGCGCGCGACATCGGCATCGGCGTGGTCGACCGCATCGGCCCCTTGCGCCGCTTTTTCATGCGACAGGCTGGCGGCGATGTCGGCAACCTGCCGAGCTTGATGCGGGCCTAATTCGGGGACAGCTTGAGCTAGCCCGGGTTTCTGTTCCGGGGCAAAACTTCATTGAGACATTTTAAGTTGTGCGCTTTCGCCGGGCGCCTGATGCTCCGGTCTGGGCTACATTGTTTCTGGGGGTACGGTGATCCGGAAAAGGCTTTTCGCACGTACCGGGTTTGCCGTATGCGCCGCTGCCGCCGGCCTGACGATGGCGTCGGCGCAGCCGCCGAAGACTCAACCGCCCAAAACAAGAGCGTCAAAAAAGCCGGCGGAAGAGACCGTCACGGTGAAGGCGGAGCGGCCGGCGGTGCAGATTCTTCCCGACCGCACCGTCTATTCCCTCGACAAGAACATCCAGGCCTCGACCAGCTCGTTGAGCGACGTGCTGCGCAATCTGCCGGCCGTCGACGTCGACATTCAGGGCAATGTCTCGCTGCACGGCGATTCCCATGTGACCATTCTGATCAACGGCAAGAAGTCGCCGCTTCTGGCCGGCAACCAGGCCGATGCCTTGCAGCAGATCCCGGCCGACATGGTCGACCGCGTTGAGGTCATCACCAATCCGTCGGCGGAATTCCGCGCCGAAGGCTCGGGCGGCATCATCAACATCATCCTGAAGAAGAACAAACAGCAGACAGCCTCCGGCATCGTCCATCTCAATGTCGGCAATGAAGGCCGTCTCAACGGCTCGGTGTCGGGCAAGATCAGACTCGGTGGTGTCGACTTCAACGGCGGCTATGGCGAGCGGCGCGGCGGCCAGAACAACATCTCGTCCACGCTGCGGACCGATGGCGCCACGCTGCGCTCATCACAGGACCGCCGGGGCAAATCCAAATATTCCGGGCGGTATGCCTGGCTCGCCGCCAGCCGCGACCTCAACAGCCGCAACAACGTCGAACTCGGTGCCAACTACTACGGGTTCGCCGGACACGGCGAAGGGCACGAGCACAACATTGCCGATGGCAGCGACATCACCCGCGATGGGCTGGCGCATTGGCGGCGCGAAGGCGCCGGCATCACGCTCGCCTACACCCACAAATTCCCCACCAAGGACGAAAAAATCGATATCGAGGCTTCGCACTATACGGCGTGGGGGCGCAATGCGAGCGACTACACCAGCTTCGTCACTGCCACAGCCACGCCCGACTACTGGCAGTCGCGCCGATCGGTTTTCCGCGAGGGCCATACCCGGTTCAAGGCAAGTTATGTCCTGCCTCTGCCGCACAAGGGCAAGTTCAAGACAGGCTATAGCCTGCGCGACAACACCAACATGACGGACAACACCGGTCTTTGGCGCGATCCAACGACGCCGGATTGGCAGCCGGACCCGAGCTACATCAACCTGTTCGCTCTCGATCGCACCATCCATTCCGCTTATGCCAGCGTCGAGCAGCGCTATGGCCGTTTCGGCGTCATGGCCGGCTTGCGCATGGAGCAGTCCTTCCTCTCCACCGATCTCAAGACCACCGGCGAGGTGCACGACACCTCAACATTGGGCTTCTATCCCAGCGTATACCTGAGCTACGCGCTCACCGACACGCAGGAGTTCAAGCTGTCCTATAGCCGGCGGATGAACCGGCCGGCGCCCAATCTTCTCAATCCGGCGCGCTACTCCAGCGATGCCTTCAACGTCTGGTCGGGCAATCCCGATCTCAAGCCGGAACAGGTCGATTCCTTCGAAACCTCCTATCACGACACCGGCGAGAGTTACGATGTGGTGGTGACCGGCTATTATCGCGCCACCTATAACGGCATCGTCAGCGTCTACCGCTACCTCTCCGACACCGTTCTGCTGACCACCAAGGACAATCTGGCGCGGCGCATGGCCAGCGGATTGGAAGCCGATCTCAACGCCAGCCTGCCAGCCCATTTCAAGCTGCGCGCCACCGCCTCACTCAGCTACACCGAATTCAATCCCGGGGCGCAGGGCATCGGGGTCAAGACCTCCGGCATGAACTGGGGGCTCAAGGGCGGCATCGACTGGCAGGTCACGCCGGACGATTTTCTGCAGTTCAACGCCCGCTATTCCGGCAAGAAGCATTTCGCCCAGGGCTACAGGGATCCCACCATGTCCGGCGACCTCGGCTTCAAGCATCACTTCGACGGCGGCCTGTCGGCCGTGGTTTCGCTCAACAACCTGTTCAACTCGTGGAACAACACCACGGTGCTCGATTCCCCCGGCCTGCATCAGGTGGGTCACCGCGCCAAGCTGGGCCGCGTCTATTTCCTGGGGCTGGTCTACGCTTTCGGCGGCGCCAAGGACACGCAACCGATCACCGGTAATACTGACAATGAAACGGGTGCGCCCGGCGGGCACTAAAGCGGCGGGACGTACCGGTCTGTTGTATCAGCCCGGCGACGGCAGCAACGACCGGATCTTGTCGGCATCGGCCGGTGTCGCCGGATTGTAGACCACCATGCTGAGGTCGGTGCGGCCGTCGACCGCGAAGGCGGAATACTCGAAAGCGAGCGGGCCGAGCACCGGATGGCGGATGTGCTTGACGGCTTCGTGCCGGGCGCTGCTGACGTCGTTGTCCTGCCACATCGCTTGGAACTCGGGACTGAGCCGGCAGAGCTCGGCGACAAAGGGCTCGATCTCCGCCGCGGCGCCGGCGCGGGCCGCATCCACCCGGAACGCCCCCAAGGCGAAACGCGCCACGCTGTCCCAGTCGTATTGCGCCGCGCGGGCGCGCGGATCGAGAAAGATGAAGCGCAGGATGTTGCGTCGTTCCGGCGGCAAGGAGCCGTAATCGATCAGCATCACCGCCGCCGCTTGGTTCCACGCCACCACGTCCCAGGTCGCGGTCCGGATGATGGCCGGGCACGGCTGCAACGCATCGAGCACGCGCTGCAGCCGCGGCGTGACGCTGTCGTTCTTGCGGTAGCGCGCTTCGGGCGGCCGGCCGAGTCCGATCAGGAAGACGTGCTCGCGCTCGACATCGGTCAGCACCAGGGCGCGGGCGATGCGGTCGAGCACGTCGGCCGATGGCGCGCCGCCGCGGCCCTGTTCGAGCCAAGTGTACCAAGTCGGACTGATGTTGGCGCGCTGCGCCACCTCTTCGCGGCGCAGGCCGGGCGTGCGGCGGCGCTCCGGAGGAAAGCCGAAGGCGGCCGGATCGAGCTTGGTGCGGCGGTCCTTCAGATAAGTCCCGAGCGGGTTGCTGTCCGTGGCGGGCATCCTGTTAGGCATTATACCATGATAAGATCACTACTTTACCAGAATAACTCGCACACACATCTCTGTCTCCATCGAAATACGGAGACCTGTTCATGCGTGTGTTTGTGA
>JBJKRM010000447.1:0-4178 GCA_046704685.1 Rhizomicrobium sp. | reverse complement strand
GCGTAATATCCTACCGCTTCCTCAGCCAGTTCAGAGATTCGCTGCTGCAACTCGGTGCCGCGGATTTTCAAAATCGAACTCTCGGGGCCGCCCATCTCGCCGCGGGCCTCGGCGGCGAGCGTGGGCATTTCGGTGTATTCGAGGGCTAAAAGATCGATTTCCGTCTTGGCAACCTTACGACGGAACCAATCGGTTTTCAGCAGAGGAACGCCACCAACATCCTGTCCGGCGGCAAACTCCTTGAGTCGCTTCAGTGCCGCCTTCTGCCGCGCGATACTGACCATGGTGGAGCGCTCATGCACCAACAGGAACTTGGCGTAATCCCAGCCCTTGTTCTCCTCACCCACCAAGTTCTCGACGGGGACTTTCACATCGTCGAAGAACACCTCGTTCACCTCGTGTGCTCCGTCCAGCAGGATAATGGGCTTGACCGTGATGCCTGGTGACTTCATATCGATCAGCATGAAGCTGATGCCCTGTTGTGGTTTTGCAGCTGAATCGGTGCGTACCAAGCAGAATATCCAGTCGGCATGTTGCGCCAACGTCGTCCACGTCTTTTGTCCGTTTACAATGTAGCGACCGCCCTCACGCACGGCACGAGTCCGCAAAGAAGCCAGATCCGAGCCCGAACCCGGCTCGGAATAGCCCTGGCACCACCAGTCTTCGCCCGAGAGGATGCGAGGAAGAAAGTGTTTCTTCTGCGCATCATTACCGAACGCGATCAGTACAGGACCCAGCATTAACAGCCCGAACGGTAACAGCGCCGGCATTTCCGCGGCCCCGCATTCCTCATTGAAGATATGGCGCTGCGTGACACTCCAACCCGCGCCGCCGTATTCCTTCGGCCAGTTCGGCGCCACCCAACCCCTGGCAAAAAGCATCTTGTGCCAGGCGAGATAATCCTCGCGCGCGCGAATCTCCGCTTCCGGCCAACCTACGGACTTCGGAAGCTTGGGTTTGCATTCGGTGATGAATGCACGCACTTCGGCGCGGAATGCCTCTTCGGCCGGCGAGAAGGAAAGATCCACCGTGTGCTCCCGAAAACATGCCGGGTATGTCACCCGTGCTGTTGTGAAGAATGCGATGGATCCGGCCTTGCGCCAAGCGGCTGCTTGCAGGAATATCCTTCCGCAGCGCGATGTAAGTAGCGCTTACCGCGCCATTAGCCTGCCGTCACGCAAGACGTAACCATCTGGTGGTCCATGGCGCACCCAATACGCTGTCATACCGAGCGCGCAGACCAAAGGAACAAAGCGCGGATGATCGCGGAACAGTGAAGGCCACGGCCGTCACGAGGTCTGCCGACCGCCCCCAAACAGTGGGCAAATAAAGATCAAACCAACAGCAGAATCCCGTGACACGTCTCCGGAGCGGGGACCTCACCCGCACCGCTTCAGTTGCGGCCGTTGCGAATCGCTTCGTGGTGGCGGATCACTTCCTTGACGATGAAGTTGAGAAACTTCTCGGCGAAATCGGGATCGAGCTTGGCATCATGCGCCAGCGCGCGCAGACGAGCGATCTGGGTGGCCTCACGAGAGGGATCGGCTGGCGGCAGACCGTGATCGGCCTTCAAGCGACCCACCGCCTGAGTGCATTTGAAACGTTCTGCCAATAGATGAATGAGAGCGGCATCGATGTTGTCAATTGAGTCACGCAGACGTCGCAGTTCGAGATCGGCCGTTCCTGTCGTCAATTTGCTCGCTCCTACTTTCCATCCCCAAGCTTCCTGGTCAGACTACCGAACATCGCATCAATATTGAAGTAGACCGATTTCTTCTCGTCTGTCCCAGTGCCCCATCGATACGGTCGCAATTGCGACCGGCCTTGGTCGCCATGGCCTGCATTTTCTCGTCGATATCAAGCGCCATGAGAACGAAGCGCTCCTCGGTCAGGAGTACCACCACAAAAGCCGCCTCCGGACTCTTGCCGTCGCCGCCCGCCATGATGGATTTCGTCAAGCTGCGATAAATCGCGTCCTCTCGCACAGCGCGGGCACTATCGCCCAATTCGCGAAAGCAGACACTACGAATCAGATGAATGAGCGGGTAGGTGTAATCGACCTTCAGCACTGCGTCCGCTGCTTCAAGCGCCTTTGCACAGTCGCGACGCGGATGAACTGCTGCCGCTGCGCTTCCGCCGCCATGCCATAAGCGGAGCCGCCGAAAATCCGGCAACAAAGCAAATCAGGACATATCGGATTGCGCGCACGCCCCCTCCCCTGCAAGCGCTGGGGGAGCAGTGTCGAGCGAAGCAGCCGTCATGCCCAATGCGGCTCGAAGCAGCAGTCCTACTTGCGGTCCTGCGAGTCCAGCTCCAGCCACATAGCGTTCAACACCGCCAGCGTGCAGGCGAAACCGAGACCAAGGACCCAGGAAAAATACCACATGGTGAATTCTCAATAATTGCCGTGGCTATCGGACATGATCTGCTCAGCCTTCACGGGCCCGCGCAGAATACGGTAAGCCCAGGCCGTATAGGCGAGAATGATCGGCAGGAAGATCACCACACAGCCTAGCATGATCTCTAGCGTCAGCTTGGAGGACGAGGCATCCCACACCGTCAAGCTCTGGTCAGGATGTGTAGACGACGGTAGGAAAAACGGGAACAGCGAAAGACCAGCTGTGGCGATGGTGCCGACCGGTACAAGAGCAGAACAGACCCAAGCCAGAACCGGTCGCTTGCGGGTGAACACCGCCAAAAACGCGCCAAGATAGGCCACAAGTGGCGCTAGCCAGTATAACGGATGTGTCGAGTAGTTGGCCCACCAAGCGCCCTGGACGCGCGCTACCGTCTTGAGCAGTGGATTGGATGGTCCGTTCTCTGCGATGGCGCTGGTGATGCGGTAGCCGTCGAGCTGCAGCACCCACCAGCCAGCGATCGTAAATAGCACGAAGAACACAGCCGCCGCATAGGGAATGACTGCCTTCGCCCGTCTGCCTGGATCACCATCAGCCTTATAGGAAAGCCAAGTGGCGCCATGCAGAGTCAGCATGGCGACAGATACGAGACCCGCCAGCAGCGAGAACGGGTTGAGCAGAGAGAACAGCGTGATGGTCTCATGCAGCCTGAGATCGCTGTTGAAACCGTACGGCACGCCAACGAAGAGGTTGCCGAAGGCGACGCCGAAAATCAACGCCGGCACGAAGCCGCCGACGAACAGCGCCCAGTCCCAAGCCGAACGCATTCCGGGCGCGACGAATTTGGAGCGGAACTTGAAGCCCACCGGCCTCAAGATCAGTGCTAGGAGCACTAGGAACATGGCCAGGTAGAAGCCAGAAAACGCCGTGGCATAAAGCGGCGGCCAAGCCGCAAAGATCGCCCCACCTCCGAGAATCAGCCAGACTTGATTGCCCTCCCATACCGGACCAACGGTATTGATCACCACCCGGCGCTCGATGTCCTTCTTGGCAACAAACGGCAGGAGAATAGCGGTACCCAGATCGAAGCCGTCCATCACGGCGAGACCGATGAGCAACACCCCCAGAAGTGCCCACCAGATGAGCCGCAGCGTTTCGTAATCCATCATCATCACTCCCCGACGCTATGCCCGAGCGTTTCGTCGGGTCCGAGCCGTATGTATTTCACCATCAGGTAGATGTCGGCGACGAGCAGCGTTGAATAGAACACGAAGAAGCCCAGCAGGCTGAACATCACATTGCCTGCTGTCGTCGACGAGACACCGAGTGCCGTGGGCAGTACGCCATAGATCACCCAGGGCTGTCGCCCATACTCGGCAACGATCCAACCCAGTTCTGCGGCGATCCAGGGCAAAGGCAGGCTCCAGAGCGCCACCTTCAGGAACAGCGGATAGGTGTCGAGCTTTCGTTTCGCCGACAGCCAGAACCCCACGGCGAACAGCGCGATGAAGAAGAAGCCCAAGCCCACCATGAAACGGAACGACCAAAACAAAACAGGGACATTGGGTATAGTAGACTCGGCGGCCTCCTGGATCTGAGCCGGTGTCGCATTCTGCACGTCCGGCCGGAAGCGTTTGAGCAGCAGCGCGTAGCCGAGATCGGAAACATGCGCCTCCAGCGTCTTGCGCAGTTGCTGGTTGCCGCGGTCCACCTTTAGCTTCGACAAAGCGTCATAGGCAATCATACCGTTCCTGATGCGCTTCTTGGCGAGTTCGACGAGATTATTGATGCCGGGCACCGGCGTGTCAGCCGACCGCGTGG
>JBJKRM010000446.1:0-4853 GCA_046704685.1 Rhizomicrobium sp. | reverse complement strand
TGCCGAACAGCTCGCAGATCGTGCGGTAGAGATGCTCTTCCAGCGCCGCTTCGATCAGCGCATGGCGGTCGTTCGAGCGGCATGCCGGCACGCGCGCCTTCAGCGCCTCATCGCTCATTTGGCGGATGGCGACAGTGCCTTTGGCCAGGCTCTCGCCGTGGCCGCGGTGCGTCGACGTGATGTTATCGGGCAACAGAAGTCCGGCGCAGGCGCCCGCCGCGGTGCCTTCCTGTCCGACCGAAACGTGTGTGGGACCGCGGTAATTGAAGGTGCGGATCGGCTCGTAGGCGCCCGAGCGCAACTTGACGATCATCTCCTCGAATTCGCGGATCACCAGCATGTCTTCGAGGATGGCCGTAGCCTCCGCTGCGGTAAGCGTTTTCTCTGCCAGTTCCGATTTCAAATCACCGCGGTAGGTGTATGCGGCGATTTTACCGCAATTGAGCTCGAACGGTTCGAAGCGCGGCCGGCAATCACTCAGATGCACGTGTAAGGACTTCATTTGACACACATTCCCCATTTATCTCCCGCGCAGGCAGGTACGCTGACTTGGCTCGGCAGCGCAGATTACGTGATTGCTCTCGACTTATCGCGCTAATTTCTCTTGACTAATTCAATCACAATCGCACAAAATCCGTCAAAAGAAATAAGAGGAGGGATGTGCGACACGGTTGCTTCGCGCATCTGAAAATTGGTGGAAAAGCCGTCAAATCAGGCGATCGTGCGGTATCAGGCCGGGTCGGACGGACAATTGCAACATGACCCTGGGGCGCAGGGCCGGTATTTGCTCGTGAAACGTTCTGAAAGTGGCTTGCAATCGCAATGCGCAATGTTTCATCCGCGCCGCGAAAGGATTGGCTGGTGACCGAACCGCTGGAACGGCAACTCGACAGCTTTGACCGGCGGCAGCGCACGGAAGCGCTGTCGATTCTGTGGCGCGAGGCTCAGCGTCCCGGCCGGGTTCTGCCGCGGCCGGATACGGCGGTGAACCTGCACGCCCACACCTTCTTTTCGTACAACAGCTACGGTTATTCGCCCGCCAAATATGCCTGGCTGGCGCGGCGCGCTGGTCTGGCGATGGCCGGGATTGTCGATTTCGACGTGCTGGATGGTCTGGACGAGTTTTTCGAAGCCGGCCGCCTGCTGGGTCTGAAGACCGTTGGCAGCCTCGAAACCCGTGTTTTCGTTCCGCAATATGCCTCGCGCGTCATCAATTCCCCGGGCGAGCCCGGGGTCGCCTATCATATGGGCGTGGGCTTCCCGAAGACGATCGAGCACCCGTTCCTGAAGCGGCTGCGCGAGTCCGCGCAGCGGCGTGTGCGTGAGATGATCCTGCGCGTCAACAGCTACCTGCGGCCGGTCGAACTCGATTTTGATCGTGATGTGGTGCCGCTGACGCCCAAAGGCAACGCCACCGAACGCCATCTCTGCGAGGCCTATGAACGGCGCGCCATCCAGGTGTTCCCCAACGAGGTCAACCGCAATGCCTTCTGGACGGAGAAGCTGCGCCGGCCGGCGAACGGTGCCGATCTACAGGCGCTGATCCGCTCCAAGACCATGAAGCAGGGCGGCATCGGTTATGTCCAGCCCGATGGTGGTTCGTTCCCGATGCTGAGCGAGATGAACGCCTTCGTTCTCGAAGCGGGGGCGATTCCGACTCTCGCTTGGCTCGATGGCATGAGCGAAGGCGAGTCTCCTGCCGAACAGCTGGTGGAGATGGCTTTGGCGAGCGGCACGGCGGCGATCAACATCATCCCTGATCGCAACTACAAGCCGGGCGTGAAGGATCAGAAGCTCGCCAAGCTCAATGAGATTGTGGCGCTGGCGGAACGCTTCCACTTGCCCGTGATGGTCGGCACGGAGATGAACGCCCCGGGCAACAAGTTCGTCGACAGCTTCGGCTCTTCCGAGCTCAAGCCGCTGGTGCCGGTTTTCATGCGCGGTGCGCATATCATCTACGGGCACACGGTGCTGCAGCGCCAGCTGGGACTGGGTTATCTCAGCCCTTGGGCTGCCGGTCGCTTCTCCGGTCCGGCCGAGAAGAATCGGTTTTATGAGTCGGTCGGCCGCGACATGCAGCCGGCGCGCGAGGAAGATTTGCGCGAATTGGGCGATGATCCATCGCCTGACGACATTTTGGCCAAGGTGAAATGAACGGAGCGATGGTGACAACTCCCCAGAAGCAGCAGGCGGTGCAACTGGTCGGACCGGACCGGCTGGTCCTCAACCACGACAAGCCCGTGGCGGCGCCCGGGCCGCATCAGGTGCTGGCGAAGGTGGAAGCGGTTGGTTTGTGCTTTTCCGATCTGAAGCTGCTGAAGCAGTTTTCTGCCCATGCGCGCAAGTCGGAAGTGTCCGCAGGGCTCGATCGCGGCGCCCTTAGCGAGATGCCGAATTACGTGCCGGGCGACAAGCCGGCGGTTCCCGGACATGAGGCGGTCGTGCGCATCGTTGATGTCGGTCCTGGCGTGAACCGCCACAAGGCCGGCGATCGTTTTCTTGTGCAGACCGATTATCGTTGGTTGCCGACGGCCTCGTCCAACGCCGCTTTCGGCTACAACTTCGAAGGCGCGCTGCAGGAATACGTCGTGATGGACGAGCGCGTGATCATCTCGCCGGAAGGCGAGTCGATGCTGATTCCGGTGCCCGAAGATCTGGCGGGGTCGGCGCTGGCCTTGGTCGAGCCCTGGGCCTGCGTGGAAAACGCCTATGTCGAGAAGCAGCGCCGCACGCTGAAAGACGGCGGCCGGCTTCTGGTCGTGAGCAAGGAGCCTGTCGCGCGGGAGTCGATTGAGGCCCTGCCGGGCAAGCCGGGTTTCACCCGGTTTGCGACGGTTGGGGAGGTCGCCGGCGAGACGCCGTTCGACGACATTATTTGCATCGGCATCAATGCCGATGATTTGGAGCGCGTCTTCCCGTTGCTGGCACCGGGCGGGCTGATCAATCTTGTGCAGTGCGGACAACCGTTCGGCCGGCCGGTGGTGATGCCGGTAGGGCGCATCCATTACGGTGGCATCCGCATCACCGGCACGGTCGGCAGCGATCCTGCGGCGGGTCTTGCCGCGGTGCCTCCGACCGCCGAGATCTGTCCCAGTGATCGCATCAACGTCGTCGGCGCCGCCGGTCCGATGGGGTCGATGCATGTGGTGCGCGCGCTGTCTCAGGGTGTTGATGGCGTGGAGGTCTATGCCGCTGATCTCAACGACGAGCGCCTGGCTGCGCTTCGCCGGCTTGCCGAGCCGCTGGCCAAACGCAACAGCCTGAAGCTCACGGTCTACAATCCGAGCCGCGACAAGCTCGGCGTCTCTTTCAAATACATCGTGCTGATGGCTCCGGTTCCGGCGCTGATCCCGCCCGCCATTGCCGCCGCAGACCGTTCGGCGATCATCAATATCTTCGCCGGCATTCCGGCGGATGTTACGGCGCCGATCGACCTCGACGCCTGCATCCAGAAGCAGATCTATTTCGTGGGCACCAGCGGTTCGACCCTGGAGGATATGAAAAGTGTGTTGGCCAAGGTGGTGTCACGTCGCCTCGACACCAATCTGCTGGTGGCGGCCGTGTCAGGCCTGGATGGGGCCATCGACGGCATTCGCGCCGTCGAGAAGAATCTGATGAACGGCAAGATCGTGGTCTATCCGTCTTGCCGAAGTCTGCCACTGCAACCGCTCGAAAATGTCGCCGCGGAATTGCCGCTCGAAGATGGGCGGTGGAACAAAGGTGCCGAGGAGGCCCTGTTGAAGGCCTATGGATCGAAATGAGCTCTGATCTCAAAGGCAGGGTCGCTGTGGTGACGGGTGGCGCGCAAGGGCTGGGGCGGGCGATCGCCGAACGGCTGGCGCGCGAAGGCTGCAAGCTTGCTGTTGCCGATGTC
This sequence comes from Rhizomicrobium sp., assembly GCA_046704685.1. Classification (GTDB taxonomy): domain Bacteria; phylum Pseudomonadota; class Alphaproteobacteria; order Micropepsales; family Micropepsaceae; genus Rhizomicrobium. The sequence continues at coordinate 979 of JBJKRM010000446.1, read as the reverse complement.
AATGAGGCGGGCTGTGTGGAGGCCTGTGCCGAGATTGCGAAGCAGACCGGCGCCAAGGTGCTTCCTGTCAAGATCGACGTTTCGGTCGAAGCCGATGTCGAGCGGATGTTCGACGGCGTGGTGCGCGAATTCGGCCGGCTCGACATCGTGGTGTCGAATGCGGCGATCCTGATCGCCGAGCCGATCGCCGAGGCCGATGCCGCCAGATGGCGCAAAGTGATGGAGATCAACCTGTTCGGTTATTTCCTCATCACCAAGCATGCCTGCCGCATCATGAAGGAGCAGCGCTCAGGCTCGATCATCAACATCAATTCCAAGTCGGGAAAGCGCGGCAGTGCCGCCAATTCGGCTTAGGCCGCCACCAAGTTCGGCGGCATCGGGCATACCCAGAGCGTGGCGCTCGAGATGGCGCCTTATAACGTCCGCTGCAACGCGGTTTGTCCGGGCAATCTTCTGGATTCGCCATTATGGACCGACCCGGAGCGCGGTCTGTTCGTGCAGTATCTGCGCGCCGGCAAGGTGCCTGGCGCCACGACGATCGAAGACGTTCGTCGGGATTATGTGGAGAAGGTCCCGATGAAGCGCGGTTGCACCTATGACGATGTGTGCAATGCGGTCGTCTTCCTCGCCTCTGACCAGTCGTCGTACATCACCGGCGTTGCGTTGAGCGTGACCGGCGGGCAGGAGATGAATTGACCGCTATGACGATCGTCGAAGATCTTCTCAATCTTTCGCACGAGATCGGCCGTGAGGGCCGTGACCTTGCCGTTCTGGGCGAGGGCAACACCTCCGCGCGGCTGGGCGAAGACAGCTATCTGGTGAAGGCGAGCGGCAGCAGCCTCGGCAGCTTGCGATCGGACGAGGTCGTCGAGTGCCGGATGTCTTCCGTGCTGGCGATGCTCGAGCGGAGCGAGATGAGCGATGAAGAGATCAATCTCGCGCTGCTTGATTCGCGGGTCGGCGGCAATGTCAAGAAGCC